>JAYVZU010000619.1:0-8905 GCA_043783075.1 Rhodanobacteraceae bacterium | reverse complement strand
GACTTTTTGCTCTTCGGTCTTGCCGGGGAATAGCTTGATTGCGACGTGGGGCATTGTGCTCTCCTGATGGTTCTACTTTACCGGACTCTTCTGTATCTTCTTGGCATGCCTACTCCGACGCTTCAGGATCAGTTTGGATCAATCGATATCTATCTGTTCGATCAGTTGCTCAAGGGGAACATCTCTCCTGAGATGAAGATTCTGGATGCCGGGTGCGGGTTTGGACGCAACCTTGTCTACTTCCTGCGCGAGGGGTACGAGGTGTTCGCCGCGGACCAGTCTGCAGATTGCGTCGAGCATGTGCGGGGGATGGCTCGGGGGTTGCCCGCTACGAATTTTCGGATAGAAGCGGTGGAGCGGATGTCGTTTGCAGACGCCTGCGCGGATGTGGTGATCAGCAACACCGTGCTGCATCTGGCGGCGGGTGATTCGCAATTTGAGGCGATGTTGCAGGGAACGTGGCGAGTGTTGAAGTCGGGCGGATTGTTCTTCTGTCGGCTGGCTTCCACGATTGGGATGGAGAAGGAATTTGTGTCGCTGGGCGGGCGGCGGTATCGCTCGCCGGATGGGGCGGAGCGGTATCTGGTGGACGCGGCGATGCTGCACGAACTAACGGAGCGCCTCGGCGGGGCGATGGTGGAGGAGATCAAGACGACGGTAGTAGAGGGGAAGCGGGCTATGACGACGTGGGTGGTACAGAAGAATTCGCAAAAGCAGATTGGCAACGGCTAGCTTCTCTGCGGGGTATAGCTCCTTGACGGATCTGACCGCTGAACTGGCAAGCGAAACATGGAATCGGGTGGAACGCAGTTTAAAATGTACGTGACCTGTGATGACGGTCGTACAGTTCATGCAACACACGGATTCTCCCCTCCGACCTTACCTCATCGACTGGCTGGTTCAAACGGCAGGAAGATGGTGAACACTGTCCCATGAGAATCCAATCGTTGTGAGCTGCGAACCTTGGTCACCCCATTGTGCCGGTCCATGATTTCTTTGCTTAGCCAAAGTCCCAGCCCCGTCCCGCCAATACCCTTGGTCGTATAAAAAGGTTCAAATACCCTGTCCTGTACTGGTCTGGACATACCTGTTCCCGTATCTCCCACGGTTAAAACGAGCCCCTTCGCGCCACTTCTCCATTCGGTTCCTTCACGGCTTCTTACTAGAAGTCGCCCGCCATGTGGGTGCAGAGCGTCGATTGCGTTGGCAACCAAATTATTGAGTACCTGACGAATCTCTCCGTCGAAGCACTCTACCGGTCTCCGTGCTCGTCTTCGCTGCTGTACTTGAACATTTGAATTCAAGAGCCGCCCTTGATAGATCGAAAGTACGCTGTCAAAGAGATCTTGGCAGGTGACGGTTTGCGCGCTGGTGGACTGCTTGTAGAAGCGGAGGGTCTGATTCGTGATCGCGGATGCTCGACGCAACTCTCTTTCAGCTGAATCCAGATAGTCTCCAATCTCGGTCACGTCTTGCGACGTCTTGGCGAGATAAATCAGGTTAGTTACGGATTCGAGTGGGTTGTTGATCTCATGCGCAATCGAAGCCGCGAGTCGTCCCACAGCCGCCAATTTCTCGTTTAGAAGTAAAGCCGCCTCGATTTTCCTTTGCTTCGTCACTTCGATGGTTGCGGCTGCGATTCCCGTTATGTCTCCGTTGGGTGCTCGGACTGGCACGTAGTTGCTTTGCCAATAGCGATATTGGCCAGGACTACTGGCTAACTCTCCTTCAACGGCCACTCCAAAGAAAGACTTGCCTCGCGACACTTCTTCCAATTGGTCGCGGAGCCCCTCCACATCGTTCGCGACGTCAAAAACGCTGGTTCCGGTAACGGTCTCTAACGGTTGACCCAACATCTCCGCAAGTTTGGAGTTGACTCGGAGATAGCGAAACGTTTTTGCGTCGATGAGCGCTGACGCTACAGCACCACTGTCGTAAATCGCGGCGAGTTGTGCTTCGCTTTCCCGCAGCTTCCGCTCAGCCAATTCGCCTTCGGTATGGTCGATGATCGTCTGGAAGAGGCCCGAAACACGCGGGCCTTGCGCCGACTCTGCCCAGATCGGGTTGGTCGTGAGGGTACATAACCTTTTCACAAACTTTCCCTGAACCAAGATTCTAAAAGTTACTCTTTCAAAGAGATTGGCTACTCCCGTGCATAAGGGTTCAGCGATTATCTCTGCGGCTTGATCGCGTATTTCGTCCCAAACCTCAAGAAATGGCTCTCCGAGGCTTAAGGGCTTCGTGCCAAGCAAAGGCGTATAGAGGTCGTTGTAGATCAGGTTGCGCTCAGGCCCCCAGATAACACACGAGATTAGCTTCGAAGAAAGCAACAAGTTGACCGCAACCACTAATTCGTCTGGCCACGCTTTGATCGGTCCAAGGGACGTAGTCTCCCAGGGATGCAATCGGATCGCGTCCGCCATTATGCCCCACCCGTGGATGCGAGGTGAGCCTGACTTAGCCGACGACTGAGCGTCAATCTGACGGGTTGCTTGCGGTAAATTCATGTCATCCATAAATAAGCATCGTGGCTTGTTCCTGTAGCCCCAAATGAACAGGTAGCAACTGCCTAGGACCCTGCAGAGCGTCTCAGCTGAGAGAAACGTGATAGGCAGTCGATCTGCCTTCGTCTAAAACATCTCTTGAGCAAATGGGCTGGTCCCGTTCGACGTCTGGATTTCGGCGAGAGCCACCCACGGCCGTGTGCGTTCTTATAGTGGGGTCGCCGCAACTTTCCCGCACTAGTATTATCTGTTTCTGTTCTACGCCCATTAGATTCTTGTGTCGAGATTAGCTCACAATTCCGCAAACCCAAGTTCGCACCGTGGGAGCGGTTGGCGCCTTGGGTTACGGGTGTGCGGACGAACCGATGGCGGAGTGCGACTGGCGGCTAGAATTCAGGTGTGGCTACAGGGTTTCAGTTCGGGGATCGTTTGGAGTTTCAGGCGGAGCGGGCGGCGGAGATTCTGCGCTCGGTCCCGGCGTTGCCGGGCGTATTTGCGCTTCGTGGGGAAGACCCCAGGGCCGAGCCTTATCTGACGCGGACGGCGGATATGCGGCGGCGAATGACTCGGCTGTTGAACCCGCCGGAGGAGCAGAGTAAGCGGCTGAACCTGCGCGATCGGGTTTGTACGATCGAGTACACCGTGACGGGGTCGGAGTTTGAGTCGCTGCTGGTGTTGTATGACGCGGCTTCGAGATGCTTTGGAGCGGTTGAGGCGAGGCGTCGGCTAAAGCTGCATACGCCATTTTTTCTCAGGCTGACGATGGGGTCGGCGCATCCACGTGTGTACTCCACCAACCGCCTTAGCAAGCGGGGTCTGGACCAGACTTATGGGCCGTTCCCTTCGCGCGCGGCGGCGGAGCGCTACTGCGATGCCGTGTTAGACCTGTTTAAATTGCGGCGGTGTTATGAGGATCTTGAGGTCTCGCCTACGCACCCGGGTTGTGCGTATGGGGAGATGAAGAAGTGTATGGCGCCTTGCAATCTGGGCTGCACGGCTGATGAGTATGCGGCGGAGGCCAGGGCTGTCGAGGCGTTTTTTGAGACGCATGGTGAGTCGATGCTCGCGGGGATCGGGGTGGAGCGCGACCGGGCCAGCGAGGAGATGGAGTTTGAGAAGGCGGCGGCTCTGCATGAGCAGTACCAGAAGGTGAAGGCTGCGGCGGGGTTGGCGGATGAGTTGGTCAGGCCGGTTCCGAGGCTGGCGGCGGTGATTGTGCAGGAGGCGGCTGGGCGGGAGACCGAGTCGCTCGACTCGGCGATTTTTATGTTGCGGGGTGGGTGTCTGGTCGGGCCGGAGAGGTTGTCGACCCTTGGCGTTCGGGCGGTGAAGGAGCAGACCAGCGTGGGGTCGAGCTTGTTTGCGCAGCCATTGATGTTGCAGGCGGTGCCGTTGGACGATGGGGCTGTGGAGTCGCCGGAGATTCGGGCGGCGGTCGTGCTGGAGAAACTGGAGAGCGGGGTTCGGGTGTCGACAGATCTGGCTACCTTGAGCGATCACCTTTCGTTGTTGCGTCGGTGGTATTACCGGCCGGAGAAGCAGCGGGCGGGGGAGGTATTTCTAGCGAGCGCGGACGGTAAGTGGCCGGTGCGGCGGATTCTGCGCGGCGCCGCGCGGATGGTCATTGGTGAGCCAAAGGTGATCGCGGAGACGAATCGGGAGGGTGCTGCGGAGGCCGAGGTGCGGATTCTGCATGAGGGGCGCGAGGGTGTGGAGCGAGTTGTTCCGGTGGTTCGGCGGAAGAAGAAAACGAACACAGAGGGCACTGAGTAAGGCACAGAGGTTCACGGAGGAGACTTGCTCTGTGGATTTTCTCCGTGAGCTCTGTGGCCACTGTGTTCGTTTGTCGGCTGGACGGGTAGACTGGGGGTAGGAGCTACCTCAATTGATTGAGCTTGCGTTTTCTATTTTGGCGTCGGATTTTGCGCGGCTGGGTGAAGAGATTGCCACGGCAGAGCGGGGTGGCGGCACGATCGTCCATGTGGATGTGATGGACGGTCATTTTGTGCCAAACATTACATTTGGGCCGCCGATGGTTGCTGCGATTCGTCCGATCACCAGGCTGCCGCTGGATTGCCACCTGATGATCGAGAATCCCGATGCCTACATTCAGGCGTTTGCCGAAGCTGGCGCCGACATGATCTGCGTCCACCAGGAGGTCTGCCGGCATCTGCACCGGACGCTGCAACTGATTGAGCAGTATGGGGTAAAGCCTGCGGTGGTGATCAATCCGGCGACTCCGGTGGAGACTCTGATTGAGGTTCTGCCGATGGTGCACCATGTGCTGGTGATGAGCGTGAACCCGGGGTTTGGCGGGCAGAAGTTTCTTCCGCTGGCATTGGACAAGATTGCCCACCTGACGGAGTTGCGCGAGGAGATGGGGCTAAATTTTCGTATCGAAGTCGATGGCGGGGTTGCTCACGATACGGTCGCTCGGGTGGTCGAAGCAGGAGCGGACATGCTCGTGGCCGGTTCTGCGATCTTTGCGCCAGGGAATTCGGTGCAGACTGAGACGAATGCGCGTGAGTTTCTTGAGCTGGCACGTGCAGCAGGCGCGGCGCGAGACTAAACTAGATGGAGCTATGCGCATTTGGTGCGCGTAGCGGATGAGGTTTCAATCAACGTGATTTCAAGCCGTTCGTTTTTCCCGAATCTTCGCGCCGCTTTGGTAGCTGGTGCTTCCTTAGCTCTTTTGCTCTCCGTTTCGGTGATGGCCTCGGGCCAGGCTCCGGCCCAGTCGGCTGCTCCTGAAGCGGCACCGGCGGCCCAGGCAAAGACGCCTCCGCAGTTCAATCGCGGCAAGAAGAAGGCCGAGCCGAAGGAAGAAAAGCAGAAGATTATCGAGTCGAAATCCACCAAAAAGGCTGTGAAGCGCGGCAAAAAGACCGAAGCGCTGGCCGGAGTGGATTCGAAGCTGCCGGATAAACAGCTCTATGACAAGGCGTTGAACGCCATCTCGCATGGCCACTTTGACGTCGCGCGGCTGGATCTGCAGACGATGTTGAACACCTACCCCGACTCGCAGTACCAGATGCGCGCCAAGCTGGCGATTGCAGATAGCTGGTACAAAGAGGGCGGCACGGCTGCTTTGACGCAGGCGGAGAGTGAGTATGCGGACTTCCGCGTCTTCTTCCCAAATGCTCCCGAAGCAGCTGAGGCGCAGATGCGTATCGGCGATATTTATTTCCGGCAGATGGACCGTCCGGACCGCGATTACGCGAAGGCTCTGAATGCGGAGACGGAGTATCGCCGCATGTTGACCGATTACCCGGATTCGACGCTGGTTCCGCAGGCCAAGCAGCGGCTGCGCGACGTGCAGGAGGTTCTGGCGACACGCGAGGCGGATATCGCCAGTTACTACGGCACACGCGACAACTATGCAGCCGTGATTGCCCGCTATCAGACTGTTGCCGATAGCTATCCGCTATTCAGCCACATGGACGATGTGCTGATTGGTTTGGGCGATGCGTACGAGGCTCAGGCCCGATACGTCCGCAATATCCCCAACCTGCCCGAAGGTGGCCGCGCCAAGCTGGAGCAGCTTTACGACGGTGAGGCAGCCGAGGCATATCGCAAGGTTGTGCTGGAGCACGCAGCGTCACCACACGTGGACGACGCAAAGGATCGGCTACAGGCTATGAACCTGCCCCTCCCGACGCCGACCAAGGAGCAGATGGCGGTAAGCGTAGATCTGGAAAACAGCCGCAGCGCATACAGCGTTTCGAACCGCGTACAACTGCTTTTCCTGCATAAGCCGGATACCGTAATGGCCGCGCATATCGGCGACCCGACGCTGGTGGACCCGAAGGCGACTGTTGCGCCGACGATCATCAAGCGGGCGGGCGAAGAGTTCAAGGATGCGTTTGCGCCTCCGGCTCCGCCTTCTACGTCGAACCTGACCAACAATTCGAGTGCGGCTCCAGCACCTGTTGTTGCGTCTCCCGTAGTCCCGGCTGCTCCACTGGCGTTTACCGATGTGCCAACAGCGGATGCTAACGGGTCGCCTTCCTCCAGCGTCATGTCGGCCCCGGTCTCGAATAGGCCGGTCTCGAATGGCACGGGGATGAGCGTAGAAATCATCACGCCGAAGGCCGCGAAGCCCGCTGATCCTTCAGCAAATGTACTGAAGCCAGTTGGCCCAAGCACCGCGAATGCACCGCTGCCGGATGCCGAAAAGGCTGCAGCCGCGCCGGATGTGGCGAATGAAGCAGCAGGTCAGAACGTAACCCCGGCCCAGGTTCCGAACGCCAACGGCAAGAAGAATCCGAAGCCAGTCCTGGATAAGGCTGACGAATCCTCTAGCAAAACCAAGAAGAAGAAGGGTATCTCCAAGATCAACCCCTTCTAAAGGCAGGAAATAGGCGGTAGGAAGTAGGGAATAGAAAGGCGCGGCTTCGGCTGCGCCTTTCTATTTGTTCGCTACTTCCTACTCCCTATTCCCTACATCCTGCCTTTAGGCGGTGCTAGGCTTAAGGGATGAGTGATGAAGTGGAATTGATCGCTGGCGCAGCTGCCGGCGCGAACGAGTTGGCGAAGGCGTACGATCCGTCTGCGATTGAAGAGAAGTGGGCCAAGTACTGGGTGGAAGAGCGGTTGTTTGATACGCCGGTGCCTGCCGCGGGCGGGTCTTCGAAAGACGGGGCCAAGGCCTTTACGATGCTGCTGCCGCCTCCAAATGTGACCGGCCGGTTGCACATGGGGCACATGCTGAACCAGGCGGAGATGGATATTCTCACACGCTGGCACCGGATGTCGGGTGAGCGTGCGTTGTGGGTTCCGGGTACGGATCACGCCGGTATCGCGACGCAGATGATGGTGGAGAAGCAGCTTGCGGCGGAAGGCAAGACGACGCGCAAAGAGCTTGGCCGCGAGGCTTTCACGGAGAAGGTCTGGACCTGGAAGAAGCAGTACGGCGGGGCGATTACAGACCAGATGCGGCGGCTGGGCGCGAGCGTCGACTGGTCGCGCGAATACTTCACGATGGACGACACCTTGTCGCCAGCGGTGATCGAAGCTTTCGTGCGCCTGTACGAGCAGGGTCTGGTGTATCGCGGGGCATACATCGTCAATTGGGATCCGAAGCTGCAGACCGCCGTGTCGGACCTCGAGGTTGAGTCGGAGGAACGGGTAGGCAAGCTGTACCACGTGCGCTATCCGCTGGCCGATGGTTCGGGCTCGATTGTGATCGCGACGACGCGGCCTGAAACAATGCTGGGCGATACGGCGGTTGCAGTGAACCCGACCGACGAGCGGTACATCGCGCTGATCGGCAAGATGCTTACGCTTCCGCTGAGCGCCGCGGCAGGGCTATCAGACCGGGAGATTCCGATTGTGGCCGATGACTGGGCCAATCCGGAGTTTGGGACCGGCGCCGTGAAGGTGACGCCGGCGCACGATCCGAATGACTTTGCGATTGGGCAACGGCATTCGCTGCCGAGTCTGACGATTCTTGACCCCCAGGCGCGCGTATTGCTGGAAGGGTCAAAGTATCACGGGCTGGACCGGTTTGAGGCTCGGGAGCAGATTGTCGCGGATCTAGACGCGCTGGGCCTGTTGGTGGCGGTGAAGGACCATGCGATGACAGTGCCGGTGTCGCAGCGTTCTGGATCGGTCATCGAGCCACGTCTTTCGGACCAGTGGTTTATCAAGATTCAGCCTCTGGCGGATAAGGCTGTGGCGGCCGTGAAGGAAGGCCACATCAAGTTCACGCCGGAGATGTACTCGAAGACCTACTTCGAGTGGATGGGCAATATCCACGACTGGTGCATCTCACGGCAGCTTTGGTGGGGGCATCGGATTCCCGCGTGGCACTGTGACTCTTGCAAGGGGATCACGGTAGCGCGGGCTACTCCTGCGGCGTGCAGTAAGTGCGGCTCGGCGGAGATCACGCAGGAGACGGACGTTCTGGACACGTGGTTTTCGAGCGGACTGCTGCCGTTTACGGTCTTCGGCTGGCCTCCGCCTGATGGCCAAATGACGGCGGATATGGCCGCCTTTTATCCGACCGATCTGCTGGTGACGGGGTTCGATATCTTGTTCTTCTGGGTCGCTCGGATGATTATGCTGAGCTGCCACTTCATGCTGGATGTCCCGATGGCGGACGGTTCACCGCGGACGCTGGCGGATGCGGTGCCGTTCCGCGAGGTTTATATCCACGCGCTGGTGCGGGATGCGAATCGCGAGAAGATGTCGAAGACCAAGGGCAATGTGATTGATCCGATCGACATTATTGGCCGGTTTGGTACGGACGCGGTGCGGTTTACGCTGGCCAGCATGGCTTCGCCGGGAACGGATATTGCGTTCTCGGAGGCTCGGACCGAAGGGTATCGGGCGTTCGCAAACAAGATCTGGAACGCGGCTCGTTTCCTGTTCATGAACGTGGACCGGGCGAAGGAAGCTGG
>JAYVZU010000618.1:0-2967 GCA_043783075.1 Rhodanobacteraceae bacterium | reverse complement strand
TTGCGAAGCAGCTTGGGCCGATTGTGAAGTACAGCTCGCCTGTGACGTCGTTCAAGCGGTCGGCGAAGGGTGTTTCGGTGACGTACACGCAGGGTGGTGTGGAGAAGAATCTTGAGGCGCAATACTGCGTGGTGGCACTGCCGTTCGAGATTCTGAAGAAGATGGACAACGATCTTTCGCCGGCATTCAAGAGTGTCGTGACGGGCAGCACAGCGTCGGGCAGCTACAAGATTGCATGGGAGGCACGCCGCTTCTGGGAGCAGGATTACAACATCTACGGCGGGTTGTCGTTTCTGTCGCAGGGGCCGAGCCCGGTTTGGTATCCGTCAGCAAATCTGATGGCAGAGACTGGCGTTTTTGTCTGCGGCTATATGGAAGAGCAGGGGACGCCGTTCTGGTCGCTCTCGATGGAGGAGAAGTTTGCCGCGTCGAAGGCGAACATGGAGAAGCTGCACCCCGGTTGCGGCAAGGAGTTGCAGAAGCCTTGCTATGTGGGCTGGCGGAAGATCAAGTACAACGAGGCGTCGTGGATTCGGAGCTGGGGCGGCGGACGTGCTGGATACAACATCATTCTGGAAGCGGATGGTCCTTACTACTTTGCGGGCGACACGGTGAGCAACGTGAATGCGTGGATGGAAGGCGCAGCGTTGAGCGCGAAGAGAGTGGTACAGATGATCAGCGATAAGGTGAAGCCGGTTTAGGAAAGTGCGAAAGCAGATTCCTACGCGTCGCTGCGGAATGACAAACAAGTGTGGATTTACGGACAAAGGGAGAGTGCTATGAAAGTCAGGAATCTTTTGATTGCAGCGGCGATGGTTGCCGTTCCGTTTGCGGCGCAGGCTCAGACAACCGTGAAGCGTATGGGGGCGGCCAATGCGCGTTTCTCGACTACAGTTTGGGCGGGCGACACGCTATACATCGCCGGGCAGCTTGCATCGCCCGTGACCCCGGCCGACAAGGCCAAGGGAACGCCAGCCGTCTATGGCGATACCGAGGCGCAGGCCATCTCCGTGTTGACCAAGATCCAGGACATTCTGAAGGCCGAGGGTCTGACGTTGGGTGACATCGTCCAGATGGAGTGTTTTCTGGCTGGCGATCCGAACAAAGGTGGCAAGGGAGACTTTGCCGGGTTGAACAAGGCGTACGACAAATTCTTCGGAACATCGGACCAGCCTCAGAAGCCGGTGCGCGCGGCAATGCAGGCAGCGGCGCTGGCGACGGATTGGGGTCTGGTCGAGATCATGGTTGTGGCGGTAAAGAGCAAGAAATAACAGACTAGCCGCGAGCAGTGCCGTTGGTATATCTTGCGGTATCTGAAATTTCTGAACTTTGAAGGAGCACTATGAAGGGTATGTTTGCTGCCGTCCTGCTCTCTGGCGGACTACTTTTGATGCAGGGCGAACTTACCGGTGACTGGAAGTTCACCGGCGACGTTATGGGCACACCGCTTGATGACGCTTGCAAACTCGTGCATACAGATGCCAAACTCGCGGGCACCTGCATGCTTAGCGGCAAGCAGTACGACACGTCTGGGTCGGTCGATGGCAAAAAGGTATCGATCAAGCACGGCGGCGAGTACAACGGCGAGGCGCTCACGATTACCTACACCGGCAATCTGGCGGATGATGGCAGCATCACCGGTTCTATTGCCATCGACCCGATGGGTGTGGACGGTAGCTTCTCAGCGAAGAAAGCGGTCGCTGCGAAGTAGGTTTGTAATGGCTTGTCGGAAGATGGTGGCGGAGCTCTCTGGGCTCCGCCATTTACTTGTTGCTGCGATTGAAGAATGATGACTGGGAACTATCAGGAGTGAGAGATGGCGACGATTGTAGTTACGGGAACGAGCAAGGGGTTAGGTCTGGCGACTGCATTGACTCTCGCCCGCGCAGGCCACACGGTGTATGCCACGATGCGCGACCCGGTGCGTTCGCCTGAGCTTGCGTCGACGGCGGCGAAAGAAGGGTTGCCGATTCATGTGTCGGTGATGGATGTTGATTCCGACAAATCTGTCAGCAACGGCTTTGTGGCAATCTATGAGAAGGTCGGCGATATCGATGTGCTGGTGAATAACGCCGGGATCGAGAAGCACGGGTCGACCGAGGAACTACCGCTGGCCGACTTTCGCGCTGTCATGGAGACGAATTACTTTGGCGCGTTGCGCTGCATCAAGGCCGTAGTCGGCAAGATGCGCGAGCGGGGAAGCGGCTGCATCGTCAATGTCACGTCGATCTCGGGGCGGCTGTCGACGTCGCCACTTGGGGCGTATGCTGCGTCCAAGTACGCGCTGGAAGCAGCAAGTGAGGCTTTAGCGCAGGAGTTGAAGCCGTATGGGGTACGGGTCGCGATTATTGAGCCTGGGATCATCGATACGGATATGGCTCGCAGTCTGAACACGGACGCCACGACGAAGAGTATCTATCGCCAGCCGAATCGCTTCCCGCATTACTTTGCGGCGTCGCTTCGGACCCCGAGACCTGCCAGCCTGGTGGGCGATAAGGTTCTTGAAATTGTTACGAGTGAGACGTGGACGTTGCGGCACCCTGTTGGGCCGGACGGTGAATCCACGCTGGTGTGGCGCGCTTCCATGACGGACGAGGAGTACATCGCGATCAATTCCATCGACGACGATGCATGGTATGCGGCGATGGAAGGAATGTTTGGTTTTTCGATCCGGCCGACGGAGTAGACCCCACCTCAATGACGATGAAGCTGTAATTGAGATGGGGCACCCGAGCGTGGGTTAGAACTCGCTGCTGGTCTTTGTGCCGGGCATGATGGTCTCGATGGCGGGTGTGCCCTTGAGTTCGGCGGCGCGCTTCTCGACCGCGCGCATGACGCCGAGGAGGTTGCCGCCGTAGATCTTTTTGATGTCCGCTGCAGTGTAGCCTTTTTCGAGTAGAGCCTTGGTCAGGTTCGGAAACATGGCATAGGAGGCGAGGTCCGGCGGAACGCAGCCAACGCCGTCGA
>JAYVZU010000617.1:0-8924 GCA_043783075.1 Rhodanobacteraceae bacterium | reverse complement strand
GGGCGTAGTTGCCGGGAACCACTGCGAACAGAGCGTTCAGCTGGTTATAGGTCTCGGAGAAGAGCAAGCCGTCTTGATTTGTAAAGATGCCAGCGAAGTCGGCTACCTCATGCTCAACGGTAGAGCGATCACGATCGTAGAGAACGATGGTCAGGGACATATCCCCTAGTACCTGGCCATCGGCCAGAGCTCGCAGGTAATCACCCAATGCCTCGATGTCGGCCTGCTTGCCTTCGTCGATCAAAACGTCCCGCTGGTTGACCTTGCTCTCATCCTTCATGGAAGAGATGAAGCCGGACTTCGACACGTTCGCATGGCGACGGCGCTTCACAACTTCCTTCTTCGCGGCATCCGTGGCGAGCGGAGTCCACTCTGTCACGGCGTAGAAATTTGCCTCGATTTTGAGTAGCCTGTCGAGCACGAGTGGGTGCGTGACGCTGATGGCGTCGCGCATCGTCAGTAGGCGAACGAAGTGGTCGCCAATCCGGAGATGGTCGCGGTCAGCTGTGATGTCCGAGTTGACGACCTGATAATCGAGATATTGGGTCATCTGCGGTCTTCCCGCAATGCGCCAGTCGTCGAAATTAAGGAGACGACGAAAGAAATGGAATTGCTCGGCTTGCGCTAGTACCTCGATCTCGACGAGGTCGCCAATTTGCTGATGAAAGGCACTCACCCGCTGTTGAAGCCGCACGAGGTCTTGCTCTATCTGGGCGCGAAGCAGGACTTTCATGTTGTCGCCAGTGAACTGAGCCTTGAGTTCCCGCCAGGCTCCGCTTGGGTCTCTGGGGATGCGGCCGAGTGCGGCGGCAATTCCTGTCTTCGACCGCGCGCCTTCAAGAACGATGGCATAGAAAATCTCGATTGAGTAAAGCCGGTCGCGCTTCGACTCAAAGAACTCGCGACGCTGTTCGATGGCGGCGTCGATGAGCGGATCGCCATACTTGGCGAAGGGCATGTCGGGTCGGTTCGTTTTGAAAAGGTACTGGTAGATGTGGAAGCCGGGTCCGAAAGACTTCAGTGCGGACTCTAGCCGACGAACTGCGAACTCCTGGCCGGCCTGGTCCAAGCTCTCGAAGTCGACTCCACACACTTTGAGGACAACACCAAGGTCGCCACTCTTCGTGAGGAAGGCCGTCTCGTCCCAAAAGCCGTAGAGATTCACGTTCGCGTTGAGTGAACCGGCGTCCTTCCACGGCTTGATGATCTTGTCGATTCGAAACATCACCGCACCTCCACATTCGGGACCTGTTGCTTGGCGGCGTCGTAGCGCGTCTTGAAGCGTTCCGACTTGCCCATGATCTTGAGAAATGCCGGGTCGGTTGTCGTGATCCACCGCCCAAAGATGTACCCACCGACGAACACTGATGCTCCAGCCAAGAGAGAGTTGAGGAGGTTGAAGGCCCCGACTGCACCGACGCAGACGAAGTAGAAGACCGTTCGCTCCACCCCGAGATAGGTGAGGGGCTTATGCAGAGCCTTGTAGACCCGATTGCGGCGTCTTGTTGTGAGTTCTTGCATAAGCCCTCTCCTTGGTGTGTGTGCAGCGTGGATTAGACAGATCCGGGAGAGTGCTACACACCCCAAAGCCAAGTCAGTACGTTCACGGCTAGCACCGCGATACCGGTGCCTGCCGCAACTCCGGCGAGTGTCTTCTTCGCACCGGGTTCGCCGTGTGCGAAGGAGTATCCGCCGATAACGATGGCGATAAGGCTCGACACTTTGGCGATTGTCCCTGTGAACAGGGTTTGCATCGCGGTGAAGCCGGAGTCGAACGGGGAGCCGCCTTGCGCGTGAGACGCCAGCGGCATCACGAACATGGCAAGCAGCAAGAAGCCCGAGACTGAGAACCTTGGGAGAGGTCTCTTGACTCGGGCTGCACTGAGATTCTTCTTCATGTTTGCACCTCCATCCGACTCAACTCGTCGGGTATGGCGCAAACCTACGACCCGCAATCGCTTCACGTCCAATGACTTTGGGGGAAGCTCTTATGCGCGCCGCGCATTAGAGCAGCGAACGCGCAGGCACGCAATGGACAATCACGGATCAGTGCGTATGTTCTGGACTGCATCGGAAGCTCGATAGAACGGACGCAGTGGTATCCCGAATGCCCGGAGAGCCGTAGAGATTAGGGATGTGCGTTCGGGTCGAAAATGGGGGGCGTCGATTAGAGGCCTTTGCTTCGGAGCTAGACGTTTGTTTTTAGCCGCGCTTCGATGTGTTGACATCTTGCCATCAGCAGGTCGAAAGGCTCCGGAACGTCAAGAAATAGTTGCTCTTGAATCATGCGCTCATAGTCCATCCGCAGGGCGGTGTAAGCATTGCCTCTTGGTAGCAGGGTCAAGCCGCTTTTCAACGCTTCAAGGTAGTCGATGCGATTTCCCTCTGCGTCCTTTTCAGCGAAGAATGCGTTCTTGTGAACTGCCACGGCCTCCGCAACGTCTTTCGCCTTGAGCGCAGCTTCGAGATGTCCAGCCTCGTCGAGGCGTACAAGATCCGAGAAGTGTCGCGAGAATCGCAAACTCAACCCAGGTTCGCCTTGACGGCAATAAACATGGGCGGCCGTCGCCTTCTCCCAGAATATCCGCGTGATGTTCATTACGCGCGGAGTTGCCGATGGGAACGCGATGCCTTCGACGAACTGTTCAATGTCGCAACGCGCAGGGAGCACGTTACTCGGCTCGCCGGTCGAGCGTGCGCCGAACTCAAGCATTACGGCCGGGGCCGCATATCCCGAAGCCGTCATGACCGGTTCGTAGTCGATGAAAATACAAGAGTCGGTGACACGGCTTTTAGCTCCGCGAACCCTGGTGAGCCCCGCCTGGATAATGGGGTGGGCTTGTTCTCGCAGCCAAGCGGGCAAAAGCTCCTTGCGAATCTCGTCCGACCATTTCTTCTCTTGGCTTCTTGTCGGCGGAATCGGATCAAGTCCCTTATGAGCATTCCCTACCAGCCCTGGAGCGAGTGCCCGAATATCGCAGGTGAGGTCAACATCCTCGGAAAAACGTCGTATTGCTTGATAAGCCTTCGACAGAGCCGTGCCACCCTTGAACACGAGATGGGGGCCAAGAGGAGAGGCAAAAAGGGTGGAGAGTGACCACACCACCCAGATGTCTTTCTCGAATAGATTTGCCGGACGGCCTGAAGTGACCGTGGCCAATTCAAGCGCCGTGATCTGCTGCTGAGTACTGAGCTGGAAGTAGGTATCAGACATAGTGAACACTTCGAGTTAGCGCGTTAGCGACCCAGCCTGGAAAGAGGGAGACACGCTGAAGGAGTTTGTTGAGGTCTGACTGGGGAATCTTTGCCTCAAGTTGTGCCAGCACTTCATTGACCCTCTCCGGCCCGGCCCATGCCAAGGCTCGAACGCACTCTCCGACCCGTTCACTGGCGAATGCAAGTTGCCATGAGGGAACGTGCTGGAGTTGCATGACATATTTGCCAAGGGTAAGATTCCGGCTACGCCCCGAAGTCCAGTAGACAGTGTGCATCGGCACTTGAGTCGTCAGTCCTAAGTTGTTGGCCGTCGTCGCGCCAGATGGGACAATCGTCTCTCCGCGCTGAATGGACAGCTCCTCGATGAGCTTTCGAGGCGATGGCGCATGAGTTCCAAATTGGCTCTTGACTGGAGAGACGTACATTCCCCGTCCGGCTCTGAGCAGCTTGCCGCGACGCGCCAGTCGAGAAAGTGACTGGTCAATTGCTGGCCTGGTTCCAAGATTGAGCAGCATCTTTGCGCTGACGGACGCACCCTCGGGAAGGGCGGTCACTCGCTGCAAAATGGATTCTGTCAGGCGTTCCATGCTCGGACCTCACTGTCAGTATTGTAGGCAAGTTTCTGACACTTTTCAAGACGAGCAAAATTGATTAAGGAGGAACTTCCGGGTATTCATCTGTCATTAAAAGCGAACCGATGGCTGAAAACCCAAAGGTCTAAATTCACTCCCAACCAGCTCCCATTAGCGTGTCAAATAGGTACTTTTCCGTACTGATAAGTCGCCATTCGTGCCGTAGAATCAACAAGATACTCGATGCGGTGGTCACTCATAACCCAAAGGTCGTAGGTTCAAATCCTACCCCCGCAACCAATCAAATCAGTGGTTTAGAGAGAATCGCAAAACTAGATTCACTCCCACTGACTCCCAATAAGAAAATCGACACTTTCAAGCACTCTCCTTCAGAGGCTTGAGGACCATTGTGACGACCTTCCCGTTCGCTGCCCTCTTCGACTCCGGCATCGCTTGTCCGTACACATTCATGGTCGTCTGAATCGACGCATGACGCATGAGTTCCTGCTGAACCTTCATCGGAGCGCCGGTCTCATCCAGCCACGAACGATACGTGTGGCGGAACGTGTGCCAGCCGATAGGCCCTACCCCGAGCTTGATTCCGATTGGCTTGAGAAGCCTTTTCTGAATCTCAGTCGAGTAGTACGGTCTGTTCGTGATTGGGCTGGGAAACATCCAGCCGTCTTCAGTGGGTGGGCAATCTTTCGCCCACGCGAGCAGAACCTCCAGCAGTGATTCATGGATGGGTACATGGTCATGGGAGTATTCGGTCTTTACTTCGTCCACCCTCCCGTTCACGACGCTGCGCTGAACGAGTAGCTGACGATCTTTGACCTCAAGGTCTTCCCATTTCAATGCCGTAATTTCGCTCACGCGAAGTCCCAGGCATTGTGCGACCAGAACCATCGTTCTATACGGCTCTCTGAGCTTCTCAATGACGGCTTCAAAGGTTTCGACAGTCAAAATCATGGGGCGCTTACGCCGCTTGGTGGAGTCCTTCACTCGGACCATCCCGATTGGGTTCCGGCGGTCGTCGATAAGCTCCCAGCGTGCGGCGCACTCGTAGAGTACGTGCATCACGCTACGGATGTGCGCCTTAGATTTAGGCGCCATATTGAGCTCTTTCAACCAACCTTCGACTGCCATCGGTTTGACCTGGCCGAGCAAGTAACTCCCCCAACGGGGCTTGATGTGGACGGTCAGATTCGATAGATACGACTTCCGCGTTGAGTAGCGTTCCGGCAACTCTTCCGCGATGTATCGGTCGCACAACCCGCCGAACGTCACGCTTCCAAGATGATGTTGTGGCCTTTCGGTGTTGAGTTTTAGGAGATGAGCTTCGACGGCTTTTCGTGCCAGAGATTCGGTCTTGTACTGGTCTGTCGTTCCGATGAAAAGAGCCTTGCGTGATCTCGTTTCGCCAGTGACATCTTCGTAGTACCGAAACTCCCAAACGTCGGCGCTTTTCGCCCGCTTCTTTATTGACAAACTTCCGAACTGATAACGTGCGCGTGAGTTCAAAATTCCTCCTCAATCACGGCACGAATGGCTGTCCTAAAGATAGTCGATTTCATGCCGTTTATCGAGCAAAATCTGGTGATTTAGAGGTGGTAGGCACTGCTTCAACCGGCCTCTTTCAGCTCTATCCAACGGGCAATCGACGACGCGCGGAATCGCCATAGTTTCCCGACGTGGACGCCTGTTATCTCGCCTCTGAGCACCATGCGCTGCAGGGTGCGAGGGTGGACTCCCAGCATTGCGGCGGCGGTATTGCTGTCAAGAAGCGGCTCGACCCCGGCCCTTCCAAGGATCGGCAGATAGCGTTCGGATGCGGGTGGTTTTTTCTGGTCATACATCGCGGACCTCCGTAGTGCTTTGAAGGTCAATCCACCGCGTTTGTTATGTCCAATGACTTTCGCGTAACTGCTTATGACTGCCGCGCATAAGAGACGAATCAAGGTTGACAACCACCTGCGGGCCTGTGGATAATCTGGCTACTCGGTGGCTGAACGACTTGCAAGCCCCGCCGACGCTTACCCAAGGAACGTGCAGAGCTGAGGGGGCCGGGCCATGCTGAAACCAGTGCTGGAGATTCGTCACTTCAATTCAATTGTGGTGTTGGCGGAAGAGTTGAGCTATACCAAAGCGGCAATAAGGCTTGGTATTAGCCAGACTGGACTCACCCGCCGCATTCAAGATGCTGAGAAGCGGCTTGGCCGCAAGCTGTTCACACGAAATCGCTCGAAGGTAGAGTTGACTGACCCGGGCCGTATCTGTGTCGCGGAGGCACGGCTCTCAATTGAGCATGAAGAGCGAGCGGTGCAGTTTACAAAGGCTCATTGCCAAACTGTCGAGTCTCATCTTGTCATTGGACGCTCACCCTACGCTGACCCGCTTCTCGTCGATGTCCTTCTCTCCTTGGACCTTCCCCTCCACCCTAATCTCGATATTCAGTTGCAGAGCGAGTTTGCACCCGGATTGGCCCATGACGTCCTAACATCGCGTCTCGACCTCGCACTCATTACTCACCCGGACTTGAATCCTCGTTTGACAACAGTGAAGTTGACAGAGGCTCCCCTCTATATCCTCCTGCCGGAAGATCATCCGCTGAGCAAGCGAGAAAAGTTGAAACTGAAGGATCTCACCGAAAATCGGTGGATCGTTTTCGACCGTAGAATCCATCCCACGCTTTATGAAGTTTTGATGGAGCGGGTGGCGGTTGAACACCTGGAAATGAAAGGTTTGCACCACGTCATGAGTGCAGATGAATCAAGCCATCTGGTCAGCAAAGGTGGAGGGGTAGCGTTTTTGACAAAGGCGGGCGCTCTCAGGGTCGCAAAGCACGGGTTGGTAGCAAAGCCTTTAGGTGAGGATAGCTTATGCCTGGATGTTCATCTTGCGGCTCGTGCTGACAATCGCTCCAAACTGGTCAGCGAGTTCTTTCGGACCTTTGTAACGAAGCTCAGGTCTGTGCTGGAACCGCAGCAAATGACACTACCGATCGGCGCACCCAATAGCCACGGTAGGAATTAGCCTCTATGCGGATGAATTAACTCAAGCAAACGCATCCCCGTTTATAGATCGTCTGGAGCAAAATGGCTCAGTGGCTTGCCGTAAATTTGCGACAACGCCCATAGTTCGGCGATGTCGATTGAGCGTTCCCCGGATTCACACTTGTTCATGAACGAATGTGCCATACCCAATCGCAGGGAAACATCCCGTTGCGTAAATCGGTTTTCAACCCTCGCAGCGATCAGTCTGGACAAGACGCCGCCATAGTAGCTCTGCAACTTGTCATTGCGGCCTTTTCTGGATCGTCGGCTGTCCGGTTTGGCTTGTCTTGCCACACCCTAAAGTTTGTTGAAATCTTGACTAAACCCCTAATAAGGGACACGCTTAAGTCGTGTACTGGAGGTATAGGGCCAAGATGGAAAACGCGAAGATAGAGTTTCCCGAAGTTGTCGGAAAATCCGTTGTCGAGCTGTCCCTCCTTGAAGATGAGGCCTTTGGGAGAGAGTTTCTAGTACGCTTCAGCGATGGCACCCAACTGTCGGTGTGCGTGGGAGTCAAACAAGCCATCGACGCCCGATACTGCAAAGAGGACACTCCAGACAGACCAATCTTCACGCGCGAGGGTTGAAGGTCGCACGAAGGTTGCGGTGAGGAGTGGGATGCTGGCGATGTTGTCCGGCTGGGACTGTGCCTGGACGACTAGCTTGATACGCGTTCCCGTCTGGAGCTGCTTGGCGAAGTGGCCCTGCTTGCCTAAGGCAACGACGTTGTAGTGAAAGGCCTGGAGGTTGCGGTCGCAGATGATGGAGACTCCGAAGGCAGTGTATTTGCGTCCGGTCTTGGAAGTGCGGCTGGTGGCTGAGTTGCTGACGGTGCCGAAGAAGGTGATGGTTTGTTGAGTCTGCATGGTGTTTCTCCTTTTGCCCAGTCAATCGGGACACATCCCAAAGGGCGCAAAGGAGGTTGTTACGGAACTCCCTTTTAAACAGGGATAGGTGAGCAGATGCCTGCGGAGTGAGGGCATTCTTCATGAGCTATATCCAGGGTGAGGGTCGGAGTCAGGGAACGTTGTTTCCTGTGGTGCTGGACGATCTGATTCCGGCGGACCATGTGTGTCGCGTGCTGGATGCGTTCGTTGCAGGTCTGGCGATGGCGGAGCTGGGCTTCGAGAGAGCTGAAGCCGCAGAGACAGGCCGCCCTGGCTACGATCCGCGCGATCTACTCAAGCTGTATCTGTATGGCTATCTCCATCAGCTACGTTCGTCGCGTCGGCTTGAAGCAGAGTGCCGCCGCAACGTGGAGTTGATGTGGCTGCTGGGACGGCTTTATCCGGACCACAAGTCCATTGCCGAGTTCCGCCGGATGCACCGTGTAGCGGTGACGAACGCAGGAGCGCAACTTGTGCGCTTCGCTCGGTCTTGCGGCCTGATCCGAGGCGAGTGGATCGTCATCGATGGCAGCAAGTTTCGTGCTGTCGCCAACGGCGATAGTGTCCGCGAGCGTGACGCCTTGCTCCGTTATCTCGACAGCATGGAGCAGGCCGACGCCGAACAGCAAGCCACGATCGATCCATCCGCCGTGCAAGCCGCTATCGAGAAGCTGCGCAAACATCCAGAGCCGGAGGTCGGCTTCATGCGTATCGCTGGAGGCATCTCGCCGGGTTACAACGTGCAGACCGCAGTCGATGCCGAGCACGCTCTCATCGTGACGCATGCGGTAACCCTCGATGCGGCCGACCACCGCTGCCTGCTGCCGATGGCTAAGGCCGCATCGCAGGCACTCGGGAGACCGGTGACGTTGAACGTCGTTGCCGACACCGGCTACTCCAACGGCGAACACGCCAGCCGCTGCGAAGAGATCGGGATCGTGACCTATGTGCCAGCCAAGCGCAGTGTCAACCCGCACGGACTGTTCGACCGTAGCACCTTCATCTATCAAGCCGAGACCGACACCCTCCTCTGTCCTGAAGGCAAGACGCTAACGAGGAAGCAACTGAATCGGGCGATGCGTTCGATCCGCTACGAAGCCACCGTGAAGGACTGTCGGGCTTGCCCAAGCAGGAGCCTCTGTACCAAATCTGCATGGCGAGTCGTCTCGCGTTCCATCGATGATGATGCACTGAAC
>JAYVZU010000616.1:0-2983 GCA_043783075.1 Rhodanobacteraceae bacterium | reverse complement strand
TCGCGGTCTTCTGCGCCCTGATGATCCCTCTGGTACTGCTGATCGGCAAGATCAAGCCCGCCGCCGACGGCCCAGCCATGCACTAGAAACAATACTTAACACCGATTTAGACCGATCTGCAAGGCGATCGAAGACCATCAAGTCTTTAATCGCTCTTCAGATCGGTGTTCATCGGTGTTAAGTATTTCTACCGACGCCCGCGAATCCCCTCGATGTGCCGGACCGCAGAATAGTAGCCGTGCTCAAACCCTTCGCGATATTCATTCCGCGCGAACCCCGGGACATGCGGCCGGCGAAACTCATCGCGGTTGTTGACGTTCCAGATCCGGTGGTTCTCCAGATCGCGCTGCGCTCCCTGAACCCCATCCATATACCCGCGCCGCTCAAACTCGCGTAGCTCGGATCCCGGTACATCCCACGCCCGCACACCGTTCGGGGGCGGTGGGGCCGGGCGATACCCGCCGTACTGCGCTGAAGCCGCCAAACCAACACCCACAACACACATCGCAAGATACTTCGAGAGATTCGTTTTCATAACCGATCCTTCCGGGGCAGTTCCCCTCGTTCATCTCTCTAAACCCCACTCCGCGCAACGCGTTTCGCGCAACTGAAAAGCCGGTCCCGTGTTGTGTAAGCGTCCCCAAAACTTAGCACCGATTTAAACCGATGAACCGATCAAGAGCGAGAATCAAATCGCCTTTAAATTGGTTCCATCGGATTAAATCGGTGTTAAGTTTTGCGTCTAAACCGAGCTCGGATTCCTCTCCTCAAACTGGACCTGGTGCCAGTACGGATACGCCTTCGCCACCGCACTCGCTGCGTCCAGCTTCGCAATCTGATCCGCCGTCAGCTTCCACCCAATCGCTCCAAGGTTTGCCTTCAACTGCTCCTCATTGCGAGCCCCGATGATCAACGTCGAAACCGTCGGCCGACCCAGCAACCAGTTCAGCGCAATCTGCGGAATTGTCTTGCCTGTCTCTGCGGCGACTTCATCCAACGCGTCGACAACCTGGTAGAGATGCTCCTCCGCAACCTGCGGCCCGGCGCTCATGACCGACTTCTCATTCAGCCGCGAGTCCTTCGGAATCCCCACCCCGCGCCTGTACTTGCCCGTCAACCGGCCCCAGCCCAGCGGCGACCACACCAACGCGCCAACACCCTGGTCCAGCGCCAGCGGCATCAACTCCCACTCGTAGTCACGCCCCACCAGCGAGTAGTACACCTGGTGCCCAACATACCGCGACCAGCCATATCGCTCGCTCACGCTAAGCGACTTCATCAGGTGCCAGCCCGAGAAATTCGAGCAGGCGATATACCGGATCTTGCCCTCCCGGACAAACTTGTCCAGCGTATTCAGAACCTCATCCACCGGCGTCAGCGCGTCGAACGCGTGCAGATGGTAAACATCCACATAGTCCGTCCCCAGCCGCTTCAGTGAGCCTTCGAGAGCCTGGGTCAAGTGGTATCGGCTTGATCCCGTATCGTTCGGCCCATCGCCAAACCGGAACGTAGACTTCGTCGAGATCAGCACATCCTCGCGCTTGTACTTCGCCAGCACCTTACCGAGCGCAATCTCGCTCCCGCCCTCGGAGTACACATCCGCCGTATCGAAGAAGTTCAGCCCCGCATCCATACAGATGCCGATGATCTTATCCGCTTCCTGCTCCGACGTCTTCGCCCACGCCTCAAAGAACTTGCCGCTGGTGCCCAGAGTTCCCGCTCCAAAGCACATAACGGGAACCTTCATCCCCGACCTGCCAAGCTGCCTATATTCCATGGATTTTCTCCTGTGCTGATTCTGATGCCGCGAGCGTGTTTCGCGATTCCGCCAAACGATCATCCCATAACTCCGGTATCGTGGGAGTGTGCCGTATCTCTACATAGACCGCGTCTTCAACGAGCTTCGCGACGAACTGCTCTCCGCGATGCACGCCGCAGTCAACGCCGAGATGCGAAACGGCCGCGTAGACGTCGCACGCCTCTATCGCTCGTTCACCCGCGCCGCCGCAAAGGAGATGTCGAACCCCGTGCAGGTGTCCGACAAGTGCATCGGCGAGACGAGCCAGCGAGCCCGCAAGGGTGCTAAGCCCCGGGCCGAAGAGTAGACCCAACCAGCACCGACCGCGGATGAACGCAGATAATCGCGGATCAACAGAGGCAGTGCAAAAACATTGTCATTCTATGAGTACCGTCATTCTGGCGAAGCCAGAATCTCCGTAGTTGTCTCATTCCCGTAAATTTCGAGCATCGCCAAAGAATTAATCCGCGTATATCGGCGTTAATCCGCGGTCGGTACTTCCGCGCCACCTCCCGCGTGCATCCAACCGCTCAGACGTAACGAGGAGAACCTCATGAACTTCGAACACATTGTCTCTGGTCTAGCCCTTGCTGCAACCCTTGCGGTTCCCGTCTCTGGCGTTGCGCAGCAGTACTCCACCCGCCACAGCCGGGCCGTAACTTCACAGCGTGCGCGCGACCATCGCCACCACACCGGCGCAAAGATCGTCGTCGGCTCGGCAGTCGGCGGAGCAGTTGTCGGCGGTCTCGTCGCCGGGCCTCAGGGTGCATTGATCGGCGCTGGCGTTGGTGCCGGTGGCGGTGCCATCGCCAACAAGATTCGCGTCCACAAAGGCGTAAAGGCCCGCGAGCGCCGTTCCGAATATTGATGCAATTTATTTGCATATGAACCGGATCCAGCCAATGGATCCGGCCTCATTGTTCATCCGGCCCACCTGCATTATTCATGAATCCGACTCCCAATCTTGTGCGTCATATGTACAAGAAACGGAGATCAGTCATGAAAATGAAGTGGATGACTCTAGCAACACTCGCTGTGGCCCTAAGCCCCAGCTTGGCTCTCGCCTCTGCGCCCGGCAAATCGGCGTCGAACAACGGAACCGGCCACGCGACCCAATACCACGACCGCACCCCGCATATTCACCAGCGCGGTTCGATGGCTTCACGCTAACCCCTCTGGTCATCT
>JAYVZU010000615.1:0-2983 GCA_043783075.1 Rhodanobacteraceae bacterium | reverse complement strand
CAACTCGATCGCCCGCTTCAACGCTGCAACGGATTCATCGAACTCACCTCGCTGCTCCTGCAGCGGACCCAGCGTCCAGTATGCTGGCGGAAAATGCGGATTCAACGCAATAGTATGGTCACACTGCTCCAGCGCCAGATCGAACTCGCGCCGGTAGTAGTACACCATCGCCAAGTCTCGCGAGGTGATCGACGACACCGTATCCAGCGTATTCGCCGTCTGCATCTCCTACAACGCTTCATCCAGCCGCCCCATCGGACCCAGACACGACATCGCGTACCAATGGTCGGCCGTTGAATTTCGAGCGTCAAGCAGTATTGCCCGCCGAAGCTCCTCCTCCGACCCCGCCCAGTCCCAATCCTGAGTCGACTTCACATGCGCCAGCTCGGTATGCGCCTCGGAAGAAGCATCACCCAACAGAACCGCGCGCCCCGCATTCGAAGGTGCCTTGGTCCACACCTCCACCGAGCGATCGCGCCGTAGTGGCCCAGCAATTCATACGCATTGGCCAACACGGCATAAGCCTGCGCATACTCCGGATCTTCCGCAATCACCTTGTCGAATAACTCAACGGCCCGTAGCAAACCTTCTTCCGTCCGCTGGTCCAGGTTGTACCTCGCCTGCTGATACAAGTTATAAGCCGCAAGATTCTTAGGCTCCTGCCGCGATCTGCTCCGCCAACCATTATCCGTCAGCCCAGACTGCAGCTTCTCTGACACGAACTGCCCGATCTCCTCCTGCAGCGCGAACGAAATATCCTTGACCGCAATCTCTCGCCACTCCGACCACAAATACTCGCCGCTCGCCCCATCAATCAACTGGCAGGTAATGCGCAGTTGTTCACCCAGCTTCTGGACGCTTCCAGCCACAATCGTCGCCGCACTCGAACCCACCGATTCATCGACCGACAGAGGTCGTTTCTGCGGAGCCAGCGTCACCTTCAACTTGTCCAGCTTCATCACAGCCGTGATAACTTTCTGCGAGATCGCCGAACACAAAAACGCCAAACTGCTATCCGCGCTAAGTTCCTCAAACGGAAGAACCACAACTGTATTTCGGCTGACGTAAACCGGCGCAACCGCCCGAACCGGCTGTGGAGCTTCGCGTAGTCGAAACGCCGGCACATACCCACCTTTCGGAAGCTCAATGGCGATCTCGTCCGCCTGCCCCTCCTCCACGTAGTACCGCGCTAACCGTGCCCGCAACCTTTGAGCTTGAACCCGCACGATAGGATCGTTGCGCGCATCGAAGTCGTTCCCCTTGTCCAGCGCATACGCCCCAACCACGTACTCCTTCAGTTGGTCCCCACGACCTTCCAGCGTCTCAATCACGATGAAGCTGAGGAAGCTCTTCAGGCGTTCCACACCTTCAAAGATCTTGCCATGAATAATGCGACCAAGCTGCTCTCAAACTTTTCGTGCCGATATTTCCAAACGCTCTGCCTTTGACTGGACGAATCCACCCTGCCGCCGCTTTCCTACGAATGTAAGACCAACAGTGCAATCCATTGTCAAATAACACGGAACCATCAAAACTTCGCCCTAGTCGTTCCCCAGCCGCAGGAACTCCGCAATATCCCAATGCCCCGTCCTCGGCATCGGTACATCACCACGCGTCCGAACCTCCAGCAGATACGGCGCGTTCACAGCGAACGCCTTCTGCATGGCCGCAGCCAGATCCTCCGGCTCAATCACCAAATCGCTTTCGATCCCGAATGCCTTCACGACCATCGTGAAATCCGGGTCGTACGGATCACCATCCGGCGTCGTAAATTCCGTCCCGTACGAGTTGTTGAAGTACGTCGTCCCCACCGTCCGGATCGTCGAGTAACAGAAGTTGTTGAACAGCAAAAACAGCACGGGCACACCCAACTCCACGCAGGTCGCCAAGGCTCCCAACGCCGACATCAGACCACCATCTCCCACCAGGCAAACGACCTTCCGGTCCGGTGCGCCAAGCTTCGCGCCAACCGCAGCCCCCGGTGAGAAGCCCATCGTAGCCATACCGCCCGACGTAATAAACGACGCAGGTTTCAACGGCAACAACTGCTGTCCCGCGCCATTCTTGTTCCAGCCCACATCCGTCACCATAATCGCATCGCTCGGCGCAGCCTCAATCAACTCTGCCAAAAATCTCGCCGGATGTATCGGCTTTCCACCATCCTTCTGCGACTCCTCCAGCTCGTCACGCCAGCTCTGTTTCCGCTGCGCCAGAGCTTCGGCAGGATACCCCTCCACCGCTCGCCCCGTTGCCTTCAGCCGCTTGGTCAACTCCCGCAGCGTCGCCTTCGCATCGCCTACGATCCCCACTTCAACCGGATAAATCTTTCCAATCTCCTGCGGGTCGATATCGATCTGGATCAGCCGCGACGGTGGAATGCTGAACGTAAACTTCCGGTTCCACGAGCTGCAATCCGCCTCGCCAAACGCCGTTCCAATCGCCAGGATTACATCTGCCTCCAGCGTGGTGTCGTTCGCAACCCGCGATCCCCAGATGCCCGTCATCCCCAGCGACAGCGCGTGATCCTCCGGAAACACGACCTCGCCGATCAACGTCGTTGCTACTGGAATCCTGCTTAACTCAACAAACTCCAGCAGCTCATCGCAAGCTTCCGACAGCAGAATCCCGTTGCCCCAAACACCACTGGCTTCTTCGCACTCAGCAGCAACTCCACCGCCGCATCAATTCCGTCGCTATCCCCCACCACGCGCGGATAGTTTGGACGCCGGCTCACGGTCATCACTTCCGCGTCCACCTACTGCGAGAACACATCCATCGGAACATCGATCAACACCGGCCCCGGACGTCCCGTCTGCGCCACGTTCAGCGCACGGGGCATCACATCTGGAAAAAACTTCGCATCGTCCACTCGCCAAACCCGCTTGCAGATCGGCCGGAAGATGTCGCCCTGCGACGCATCGGCATGGAAGCGAATCCCCTGGTGCGGCTCCTTCGCATGATGCTACGAAGGCGTATTGCCGCA
>JAYVZU010000614.1:0-8990 GCA_043783075.1 Rhodanobacteraceae bacterium | reverse complement strand
TGCCCGTCGGCCTGATGATCGCCGGGCCCCACTTCGCGGAGTCGAAGGTACTGGCGCTCGCCTACGCCTATCAGCAGGCCACCGAATGGCACCTCAAGAAGCCGCCCCTCACCCCCGACATGGTCGTCCCACCCATCAAAGAAGGCACTGACCCGATGGCCGAGAAGAAGGAAGCGCCAGCCACCCCCTAGCCTACCCCTACTTTCCGTTTCCCCATCTCAAACAGCAGCAACGTTTGAGTTGGGGAAACGGATGCCCAAGCGAACGACATCTGCTTTCCACTTGCCCTCACCCCACCTTTTGCCTCATTCTGATCGTGGAGATCCCACCCAATGACAAAGCTGAACCGTCGCGACTTCACGCGACTCGTCTCTGGCACCATTGCAGCATCTGCCGCAATCCCGTCCGCCTTTGCCTGGGCTGCCGCTGACGATTCGACCCCGCTCTCCGACCTCTCAGTCACCGAGATCTCCGCCCGCATCCACGCTAAGACACTCACCTCTACGGAACTCGTCAAGGCCCTGCTGGAGCGCATCAGCGCTATCAATCCAAAGGTCAACGCCTTCGTTACCGTCATGGGCAAGGACGCGCTCGCCCAGGCCGCGACGCTCGACGCAGAAGCCAAAGCCGGTAAGTTCCGCGGACCGCTCCACGGCATCCCGCTCGCGCTGAAAGACAACATCGACACCGCCGGCACCCGCACCACCGCCGCCAGCCCGATGTTCAAAGACCGCATCCCCACAGAAGATGCGGCGATCGTCACCAAGCTCAAACAATCCGGCGCGATCATCCTGGCCAAGGCTAACCTGCACGAGTTCGCCATCGGTTGTACGGGCGACATCTCTTACTTTGGCCCCGCTCGCAACCCGTGGGCGCTGGACCACATCACGGGCGGATCTTCCTCCGGCTCGGCGGCATCGCTTGCCGCTAATCTCACTCCAGCGGCCCTCGGCACAGATACTGGCGGCAGCATCCGCTGCCCTTCCGCGTGGTGCGGGACTGTCGGCCTGAAACCGACGCTCGGCCTCGTCTCCATCCGCGGCATCATCCCCTGCCGAGCCTCAAACGACCATTGTGGGCCAATGGCGAGGACCGTCGAAGATGTCGCACTGATGCTCGGCCAGATGACCGGCTACGATCCCCTCGACGTATACAGCGTTCCCAGCACGCAGGTCGACTACGTCAAGGAGATGCGCCAGTCCGTCAAGAGCTTTCGCCTCGGCACCCCGGCCAGCTTTTACGACCACGTCGATCCCGAGATTGAAACCGCCGTCAAGGCCGCGCTCGAAGTCCTGAAAGGCCTGACCGCCGGCGTCACCTCCGACGCCCCGCTCTGGGAAGGCATCACCGGAGACAGCACTGGCGAGCAGGAGGAGTACCACCACGAGCTTATCGAGAAGTACGGCATCAACTACATGCTGCCCGATCGCACCCGCTTCGAGCGCATGGAGAACCCGCCGGCCGGCACCAAATTCGCCACCGCAATGGAGAGTGTCAAAGCCCACCAGCAGCTCGCCATCACGCGCCGCATGATCGACTCGCACTTCACCAACTTCGACCTCGTCGTCGTCCCCACCACGGTCATGCAGGCCGGAAAGATCAACGACTCGCTGGCCCAGGAAGCCCGCGCCACTCCACCCACCGGAAAGGTCTACAACTGGTTCGAAACCGGCGGCGGCTGCACCAATACTCGCCCCTTCGACCTGTTTGGAATCCCCGCCCTCTCCGTCCCCTGCGGCTTCACCAAAGAGGGCCTACCGATCGGCCTGATGATTGCCGCGCCACACTTCCAGGAAGGCAAGGTTCTCGCCTTGGCGTATGCCTACCAGCAAGCCACGGAGTGGCACCGCCGCAAGCCAATCCTAACCGCCGACACCCCGGTCCCACCCATCAAGGAAGGCACCACACCACCCGCAGCCGGAGCCGCTGCTGCAGCTACCCCAGCCAGCTAACGATATAACCCCCTCTCGTCAGACGAGAGGGGGTCAAGATATTCCACTCTGAAAAGTCGTCATTCTGGTAAAGCCAGAATCTCGGTATTGCTGTTGCGTGGCACGATCTCTTATCCCGCCACAGCCTCAACCGTATCGCCTTCACCCGGTGCCAGAAACAGATTCGTCTCCAATCCATGCTGCCGGGTGTACAGGTCGAAGTAGCGGCCGCCAAGCGCGTAAAGCTGCTCATGCGTCCCGCGCTCCAGGATGTTTCCAGCCTCAATCACAAGGATTTGATCGGCCTTCCGAATTGTAGACAACCGGTGCGCGATCACGAACGTTGTGCGCCCCTGCATCAGGTGGTTCAACCCACCCTGAATCATCGCTTCGGATTCGGAATCGAGCGAGCTGGTCGCCTCATCCAGAATCAGAATTCGAGGGTTCGCCAGAATTGCCCGAGCAATTGAAATCCGCTGCCGCTGCCCGCCCGAAAGCTTCACACCACGCTCTCCTACGATCGTGTTGTAGCCCTCCGGAAACCGCTCCGCAAACTCATCCACGCGAGCGATCCGGCAAGCCTCCATCAGCTGCTCCTCGGTCGCTGCCGGACGCGAAAACTTCACGTTGTCCCGAATCGTGCCGTCGAACAGAAACGTCTCCTGCAACACCACACCGAGCTGCTGCCGATAGCTGGCCAGCCGCATCGCCGCCAGGTCATTCCCATCAACCAGAATCTTGCCAGACGTAGCGGTATGGAACCCGCAGACCAACGAAATAATCGTCGATTTTCCCGACCCGCTGGACCCGACCAGGGCCGTCACAGTTCCCGGTTTTGATTCAAAGCTAAGACCATGCAGCACCGGCTTCCCGGCCTCATACTCAAACTCCACGCCGTCGAAGACCACATCGCCGCGCAGGTCATCGACCGAAATCACACGTCCCGGCTCCGAGTCTTCCTCGCTCTCATTCAAAATCTCCGTCGTGCGATCCAGCCCGGCCAACGCCTCGGTCAGTTGTGTCCCAATTGAGACCAACTGCACCACTGGCGCCACCATAAACGTCAGCAGCATCGTGTATTCGAGATAGCTGCCCAGATCCAGCCGCCCAGCCGCATTCTCCTTCGCGCCCAGGTACATAATCAGACCGCCCACAACACCGAGCACCACGGTCGACGAGAGCGTCATCAAAGACTGCGCCGTCAGCGAGCTGATCACGTTATTAAGCAAACGTGTAACGCCCGCCGCAAAGACCTTCGCTTCGCTCTCCTCTGCGTGATACCCCTTCACCACCCGCACGCCGCCCAGCGATTCCGTCAGCCGCCCGGTCACCTCGGCGTTAATCTTCGCGCGCTCGCGGAAGATTGGCCGAATTGTCGAGAACGCCTTTTGCAGAATCACGCCAAACGCCAGCAGGATAAAGAACGTCAGCATCGTCATGCGCGGGTTGATCTTGATCAGAATGACGAACGCGATCACCGCCGTCAGCACGCCGCCGACAAAATCCACCAAGCCGGTCCCGACCAGGTTCCTGACGCCTTCGACGTCCGTCATGATGCGCGCAACCAGCGTCCCGGTGCGATTCTCGTCGTAGAACGCAACCGGCAACCGGCCAATGTGAGCCTGCACCTTCTGCCGCAAATCCGAGATCAGCCGCTGCCCTTCCTTCGACAACAACTGCGTCAGCGAGAACGATGTCAGTCCCTGAATAAACGTCGCCGAAGCCACAACCCCGATAATCAACGGCAACCAGTGCAGGTCGTGCTTTACCATCACATTGTTGATGAGGTACTTCGACGACACCGGCAGCACAAAGCTGCACAGCCGGTTGATCAACATCAGGAAAAAGCTGCCCGTCAGCAGCCAACGGCGCGGCTTGACCAGCTTCCAAACCTCCGGCATCACCTTCTTCAGCGCTGGCTTTGGCCGAGACTTTGACAGCTCCGCAGTCGTCGCTCGACCCGTCCCCCGAGATGCGCGGTCACCGGACGGAATCCCCCCGGCCATCCCTCCGCCACTGAATCCATGTGCCATGTCGAACCCTTTCCAAGCCACCTCATATAAATGGAGGTCATTCTGAGCAAAGCGAAGAATCTCAGTATTTCGCCCCTAAACCTCAGCCTCCGCCGCAGTGCGAGCCCGGCGCGCTTCAATAAATGACCGCACGCACATTGCCACAAAGATCATGCAAATCACAAAGGTCGCGAACTTCTCCTCGGAAGCGATCGGATGAGGCAACACCTTGCCCATCGCCATCTTGACGACGTCGATCAAGCCCGGAATCGTGCCCAGAAAACCCAGCAGGCCGATCGTCACTGCGATATGCATGAACAACATGCGCCTGGTCGGCTTCAGAGCTAAAACGCCACAAATCGCCAACAGCAACCCGATCCAGAAAGGGATCAAGGCCGTCGGATGAATGCTGCCCGTCTGTTCGTATCCGACTGCACCGACCACGGCCAATATGGCACCAAACACAATTGTTAGTTTTCCCATGTCCTTATTCCTCCGAAAATCACAATCGAATCAAATGCCAGCATACAGCCTCGGGTCGGGGCGTCCCATGGCTCGCACGGGGGATAAACCCCTTGAACCCGACTCACGCCGCCGCCTTCTGAACCTCAGCCAGTACATCAGCAACCTTCCAGTCATTCGTCGGATACCAGGCGATCACCTTGCCATCCTTGCCAATCAAGACCGTCGACAGCGAGTGCTGAATCGAAGTCGCATCCGCCGAACTGCCCGTTACGCCGACATTGAACCACTGCTCTACCCTCAACAAGTCAGCGACCGGAGGAGCCGCGAAGTCCCAGTGCAAAAAGTCCTCGTCTGTAAATTTGCCCGTGTGCGCGCCGCCATAGCTGCGCAATACCTTCGGGGTGTCATACTCGGGATCAAAGCTCACACTTAGCAGATGCGTCCTGCCATAAATCGACTTATCATTTGCTAGCCCTCTATCGATTTCGGCGAAGTTCGAGCTCATCTTCGGGCAGAAATCCGCCAGCGGACACCGCGTATAGATAAACGTCAGCAGCACCGCCTTGCCGCGAAACTGTTCCAGATGAAGCGTCTTCCCGCTTTGGTTCACCAGCTTGAAGTCCGGAACTACGTCGCCCTGCGTCGGCACGTGATACTGCACCGGAGGCTTGGTATCCGGCCTCGCCTGTCCGACGACCACGATCTGATCCAGCCGCGGGGTCAACGGTCCAGCCGCGTCCATCTCCACCAAAACCGTTGCCGTAATAATGTCGCCGACATGCAATTCGGTCGCCACCGTCGGGTCGACCAGCTTGTAGGACATCGTCATCGCTTCCATGTAGCCGGGGATCGCCCCCGCATCCACGGTCAGGTGCCCATCCGCCGCCACAGCCACCACACGACCTCGCAGGTGGTACTTCTTTACCTCGAGTTTGGACGTTCCGCTCGACGCCTTGCGGCAACCCACAAAACTTCCCATCGAGCCCGTTAATAAAATCGCTAGACAAACCCCGCAGACTTTTGGCGCAAATCGCATACCATGATGATAATGGTTCCATGAAGGTTGACGATTCTGTCCCGCAGCCATTCAGTGAACTTGACCTGCGTCTAGATCCTGAAAACGTATCCCATCAGCCGCCGAGCCTCGGCCTGATGCACGCCGTATTCGTCCTCGCTGGACTCGGAACGATGTTGCTCGGCCCCATTCTGCCGATGCTTTCCGCGCAGTGGCACCTCGCAGACTCGCAAGCCGGGCAGCTACTTCTCGCACAGTTTGTCGGCGCGACCCTCGGCGGCGTCACCGTCTCCTCCCGCCTCGCCAAAGATCTCCTCGTTGGTCTAGCTGCGGCGCTGGTCGGATTCTGCGCCTTCGCCCTCGCACCCGGCCTGACTCTGGCTCTGCCCGCCCTACTTGTAGGAGGGTTCGGAGTCGGACGCGTCATCGCCACGGTCAACATCCTTGGCGGCTCCCGCTCCACCGCCAACCGAGGCTCCGCGCTCGCCCGCCTCAACTTCACCTTCGCATTCGGAGCCCTGCTCTCGCCGCTCCTTGCCGCGTGGCTCACGCCGCACGTCGCACTGCGAAATCTGCTCTTCACCTTCGCCGCCTGCTTCCTGCTCTGCACCGTCGCGCTAGCCGTGCAACTCCGCAACGCCCCACCGACAGAGACCACCGCAACCACTTCCCGCGCCACGGAATTCCCCCTCGCGCCGCGGCTCTTCCTTTACTTCGCCGCCCTCATCTTCCTCTACGGGGGCATTGAAACCTGCCTCGCAGGCTGGCTGACCACCTACGCCATCCGCTACGGACAGGCCTCGCTCGTCCTAAGCGAATACACCATGGTCCTCCTACTCTGCGGCCTTACCTCCGGTCGCGCCCTCGCCTCCTGGCTCCTTCTCAAGATACCGGAAACCACTCTCCTCAGAATTGCTCTGGTTCTCTCCGCCGGTCTCGCCGGGGCTTTGGCCCTCTCACATCAGGCCTCGTCGATCGCCGCCCTGGCCGTGCTCCTCGGCGTCTCGCTCGCCCCCATCTTCCCGGCCAGCTTCGCGCTCCTCATGGCCCATCGCCCACCCGCTCGCACCGCCGGCATCGTCCTCGCCGCGTCCGGCCTTGGAGCGGCTACAATCCCGTGGCTGATGGGAGTTGTCTCGACCCGCAGCAACTCCCTGCAATTTGCGCTCATCCTGCCAGTTGCCGCTGTAGCCGCCATGCTACTGATGTCCGCGCTACCACCCAGAACAAGCTCATAGCTGACAGCTCAACAACTTATAGCTTCTCTTCAACCGCGGCAACATCACCCCGATTTCCCACTTCTGCCCAGCGTATAACCATTCCATGGGCTCCCTGCTCCCATCCGAGATCCTCGCAGCCCTCGCCCGCGGCCAGACCATCCTGACCGCCAACCAGCGCGCCGCCCGCAGCATACGCCACGCCTACAATCTCCACCAACCATCCACCGGCGTCACCCTCTGGATGCCGCCCGAAGTCTACGCCCTGGATACCTGGCTCCACAGCCTCCATCATCGCCTCACACTCGAAGGCCATGAATCCCGCCTGCTCCTCAACCGCTCGCAGGAACACAGCCTCTGGCGCGACCTCATCGCCGCCGACCCCGCCGTCTCCGGCCTCCGCTCCGTCGACTCCCTCGCCGAGATGGCCTCCAACGCCTGGCACCTCCTCCACCTTTACAACGGCCACGGACGCCTGCGCGAGTTCAACGTCTCCACCGACACCCGCGCCTTCCAGCGCTGGGCCGAGGCCTTCGACCGCAACTGCAACCGCCATGCCTACTTGACCGCCGCCGAGCTACCCGCCGCGCTTGCGTTTGCCCTCGCCGAGGGTAACCTGCCCATCCCCAACGCCGGCCTAATCCTCGTCGACTTCGACTCCCTCGCCCCAGCCCACACCACGCTCTTCGAATCCATCCGACAAGCTGGCTACCCCGTCGATAGCTTCTATATCACCGTTCCCGCCACAACCGCACTCGCAAACACCCACGACGACACCGCCGAACTCCGCGCCGCAGCCCTCTGGTCCCAAGACCTCCTCGCCCAGAACCCCGCCGCCACGATTGCGATCGTCGTCCCCAACCTCGCCGACCGCCGCCCCCAGATCGACCGCGTCTTCAGCGAACTTCTCCCTCCCAACTCCTTCGAGTTCTCGCTCGGCCAGCCCCTCGCCGAAACCGCCCCCGTCGCCGCGGCACTCGACCTCCTCCGCTGGCCCCTTGAACCACTGCAACTCCCCGCCATCAGCAATCTCCTTCTCTCCCCTTTCTTCGCCGCCACCGACCCGCAACTGGCCCTCGCCGCGGCCGAGTTCGACGCTTTTGAACTCCGCCGAGCCAACCTTCTGCGCCCCGAACTCTCACTCGAAGCGATGATCAACCTCGTCCTCCGCGCCAAACGCGCCGACACCCTGCCCCCCCTACTGAACCGCCTCAAATCCCTGGGTGCCCCATCTCAATCGGCCTCATCGATTGAGGTGGGGTCGAAACAATCCCACGCCTTCTGGGCCGACCACTTCCGCGCCCTTCTCGATGCCGCTAACTGGACCGCCGCCACCACCCTCGACTCGGCCTCCTTCCAGACCCACCGCCGCTGGGAGTCCACCCTCGACGAGCTTTCGACGCTCGACTTTGAAGGTGCAACCGTCACTGCCGCCGATGCCCTCCGAGCCCTCACCCGCATCGCCCGGCAGGCCATCTTCGCCCCCGAATCCCAGCAAGCCTCCATCCAGATTCTCGGCCCGCTCGAGCCCGGCGGCATCCCCTTCGACGCCCTCTGGTTCCTTTCCGCCGACGACCAATCCTGGCCCGCAGCAGCCGTTGGCAGCCCGCTCATTCCGTGGCACATCCAACGCGACCTCGGCATCCCCGGCGCCGACCCCACCCGCGACACCGCCCTCGCCCATGCTCTCACCAACCGCCTCGCGCAATCGGCCGCCACCGTTGTCTTCAGCTACGCCCAACACGACAGCGCAGGCGAGCGCCGCCCCTCGCCGCTCCTTCGCGCCCTCCACCTATCTCCGCTAGACGCCCCCGCCGAACCCGCGCACCAACCCCTCCCGTTCGACACCTTCGCCGACACACAACCCATCCCGCCGCTACCCCCCGGCGTAACGCCCGGCGGAGCCCGCATCCTTGAACTCCAGGCCGCCTGCTCCTTCCGCGCCTTCGCCGAGATCCGCCTCCACTCCACCGAACCCGACACCCGGGAACTCGGCCTCGACGCCCGGGACCGCGGCATCCACGTCCACAAGATTATGCAGACCTTCTGGGACCAGATCCGCACCCAGAAAGCTCTCCGCGCCCTCACCACGCCCGAGCGCGAAGCAATCCTCGATGAGTGCATTGAGATCGCCATCGAACGCGCCGCCTCTACCGCCCGAACCCCTTGGGAAGACGCCTACCTCGACGTTCAGCGCCGACGGCTCCGCGCCCTCCTCCACCCCTGGCTCGACTTCGAACTAACCCGCCCCGCCTTCGAAGTCCGTCAACAGGAAGAAAAACGCCTCGTCGAAATTGGCCCCCTCACTCTCGAACTCCGTGCTGACCGCATCGACAACACGCAGGGTGGC
>JAYVZU010000613.1:0-8997 GCA_043783075.1 Rhodanobacteraceae bacterium | reverse complement strand
ATGGAAAGAAGACGGCATGGTCGCAGCAGGCTGATCCGCTGACGTTGAAGCCGGTGTCAGGGCGGAACTATGAGCCGGCGGCGCTATCGGCTGGGGAGAGCGCGGATATGTTGCTGTTCTTGATGAAGCTGGGCCGCCCGTCGCCGGAGGTAAAGGCGGCGGTGGAGGCTGGGATCGCGTGGCTGAAAGCGAAAGCGATCTACGGGCAGGCTTGGGTGGGTGGACGCCGCGGGCCACCCGTTGCGGGGTTTACGCCAACGCCGCGGCATCTTGAGGCGACCGCAGGGGCGGGTCCGATGTGGGCTCGGTACTACTCGCTGGAGACGGGGAAGCCGGTCTTTGGGGATCGCGATAAGACGATCCACGACATGGTGGAAGAGCTGAGCGCGGAGCGGAAGAACGGCTACGCGTGGTACAGCGCGGGGTCGAAGTCAGCGCTGGATGCTTATGAGGGGTGGAAGCGGTAGGGGATCAGGCTGGGTCGAAGGTCTCGGCCAGCAGGGCAAGGCCCTCTTCCGTGGAGGCGATCTGGCCTTCGAGTTGCGCGTCTTCGGCGGCTTCGAGCATCGCTTTGAAGCTTGGGCTGGGCTTGTAGCCAGCGGCGATCAGGTCGCGGCCAGTGACGAACAGCGGCGGGCGGACGATGTGCGGCTCAGTGGTCTCGTACGCGGATTTCGCGAAGTCGTACAGGCTGAGGTCGGCGTGGGAGCTTAGGCAGTCGGCGCGGTGCAGGTCCAGGTGTTCGGCGAAATTGTGCAGCCGCAGGAAGCGCTTCAGGGTGGATTGCTTCATCTTCATGACGTCGCCAAACTGCATGTGGTGGCGGACGAGCGCGACGATCTGCGCGGTGTCGTCGGAGGAGAAGCGCAGGCGGCTTAGGATCTCCTCGGCGATGCGGACGCCGACCTCGACGTGTCCGTTGAAACGGATGCGGTCGCCGGGTTTTAGCGGATTGGGCGGCTGGAAGGTGGCGGGTTTGCCGACGTCGTGGAGTAGCATTCCCCAGGCGACGGTGGGAGCCGCGCCGCGCGGGAGTTGGTCGAGCAGCAGCAGGGTGTGGACAAAGACGTCGCCCTCCGGGTGGTATTGGGGCGGCTGTTCCACACCCTTCATCTTTGAAATTTCGGGGAGAACTTGCGCCAGGAGGCCGCTCGCGTCGAGGAGTTCGATCGCGCGGCGGGCGTGGCCTTCGGTCAGCATCCTGGTCAGCTCGTCGCGGACGCGCTCGCAGGAGACTTGCGAGATTTCTGGTGCATGACGCTGGATTCCGGTGAGCGTCTCGGCGTCGATGGCGAAGTTGAGCCGCGCAGCGAACCGAACGCCCCGGAGCATGCGGAGCTTGTCTTCGGTGAAACGGAGGTCAGGCGAGCCGATGGTGCGGATGACTCTGACTTCGAGATCGTTGCGGCCGCCGACGAAGTCGAGCACGGCGGAGTCGTCGACTTCGGGGCCTACGGTGATTGCGGCTGGATCGAGCAGCATGCCGTTGATGGTGAAGTCGCGGCGCTGCACGTCTTCGCGGGGATCTGTGGTGAAGCGGACGGCGTCGGGGCGGCGGCCGTCAAGGTACGCGCCATCGTGGCGGAAGGTAGCGACCTCGGTGGCTGTGTCTATTCCTTCGAAATCATGCAGCACCAAAATGACGCCGAAATGCGCGCCGACCTGCTGGGTGCGGGGGAAGAGCGCGATGATTTCCGTGGGGGTAGCGCTGGTCGCGACGTCGAAGTCTTTGGCGGCGTGTTCGAGCAGAAGGTCGCGGACGCAGCCTCCGGCGAAGTAGGCCTGGTGGCCGGCGTCGCGGAGCGTTGCGGCGATATGGCGCGCGGATTCGAGGCCCGGGCTGTCGGTAAGCCGCAGAATCATGGTGCTTTGAGCTTAGTCGATGCGGGGAGGGAGCGTTCTAGAGGACGTTCATGGCGCGAAGCAAAGCGTGTCCAGCCCAGACCAAAGGCGCGGTGAGAGCAGCAGCGGTCAGCATGAGGGTATCTGCAGTGCGACTGCGTACCTGTGGCACCGCCTCGGGGACGAGGCGGGGGCGGGCAAGTTTCTGTACACGGCGATCGACCTGCCAGCTACGCGAGTGGACCAGGTGAATCCGGGTGCGGACGATCTCTGGGGTGTTCGGAGTTCGAAGCGCGTTGTCGTGAGTCATCTCGTGGTTCCTCATCCGTATATATCCAGAGTAGGTATCAAGCTGGGTTCCCGAAATCCCACGAACGAGCCATGCCGGGATGGGATTGAGGCAATTGGGCCGCGACTCTCTAGAATGGAGAGATGGCTTTGACGCTGGGCGACAAGAAGGGCGGCCTCATTCTCGGTATCGAGAGCAGTTGCGACGAGACTGCGGCGGCTGTGGTTCGCGGCGGGTTCGAGGTGCTGGGGAATGTGGTTGCCAGTCAGGTCGCACTGCATGCTGCGTATGGCGGCGTCGTCCCCGAACTGGCCTCGCGCGAACATCTCCGCAACGTCGTCCCGGTGGTCCGGGCCGCGATGGAGCAGGCCGGGGTCGCGTTCGAGGATCTCGATGCCGTGGCGGTGACCCAGGGACCAGGGTTGGCCGGTGCTCTGCTGGTCGGGATTCTGTACGCCAAAGCCCTCGCGTTTGGTCTGGGCAAGCCGCTGGTCGCGGTCAATCATCTCGAGGGCCATATTCACGCCGTCCTTATGGAGACTCATCGGCGCGGCGAGCTTTCTCTTAAGTCCCCCTTGCTCGCCCTGGTGGTTTCGGGCGGGCATACCCATCTGTATCTGGCGCGGCAGGGCGAGGCAGGAACATGGCGGTATCGGAACGTCGGCCGAACGGTCGACGACGCGGCCGGCGAGGCGTACGACAAGGTGGCGAAGCTGCTGGGGCTTGGTTATCCGGGCGGACCGTGGATGGACGCGCTGGCAGCCCACGGCGACCCGAGAGCGGTGAAATTCAACTTCAACGAGATCAAGAGCAAGGTGGAGGGTGTGCGGTTCGACTTTTCGTTTAGCGGGATCAAGACCGGGGTGCTGCGGTATGTCCAAGGCCATGGAATGGCGGAAGTGATTGAAACGCGGCGGGTTGCGCTGGCTGCGGTCCCGGATTTGAAGGCCAGTGAAGGCGCTGCGTATTGCGATAAGCAGACGCTGGATCTGATCGCGTCGTTTCAGGGAGCGGTGGTCGGGAACCTGATGCGGCAGACATTTGCGGCGGCGGATGCGTTTGGTGCGCGGGGGATTCTGGTCTCGGGCGGCGTGGCGGCGAACCGGGAGTTGCGGCAACGATTCACCGCGGAGGCTTCGCGCCGAGGGCTGCCGGTGGCGTTTCCGACTGTGGCGTTGTCGACCGATAACGCCGCAATGATTGCCGCGGCGGCCTGGCCAAAGTACATGGCCGGGGACTTCGCACCGGATGTCATCGGGTCGATGCCACAGTTACAACTCGGGTAGAGCCCCATATCCGCTAGAATCGACACAACAATGGAACTCTTCAATACCCTCTCCGGGCGCGTCGAGACGCTAGCCCCCTCCGAAGGCGCCACGTTCCGCATGTATGCGTGCGGGCCTACCGTCTACGACTACGGCCACATCGGCAACTTCCGCACCTTCATCCACATCGACACGCTGCGGCGCTACCTGAAACAGATCGGCATGCCCGTCCGCCATGCGATGAACGTTACCGACGTGGACGACAAGATCATCCGCAATGCTTCGGCAGCGGGCGTCGATATCGGCGTGTACAGCAAGAAGTTTGAGGACGCGTTCTTTGAGGACATGGACTCGCTGGGGCTGGAGCGGCCGGAGATCGTGCCGCATGCGACGGAGAATATTCCGGAGATGGTTGCGCTGATCGAAAAGCTTGCCGCGCAGGATATTGCCTACCAGGCCGAGGACGGTAGCTGGTACTTCCGCATCGCGAAGTTCCCGGAGTATGGCAAGCTCTCGAAGAAGGATTTCGAGGGCATCGAAGACGGCGCTCGTGTCGACGTGGACGAGTACGAGAAGGATGCAGCGCGGGACTTTGCGCTCTGGAAAGCTGTGAAGAACGATGCCAATGGTGTGCGCGAGCACTCGTGGGATACGCCGCTTGGAACAGGCCGGCCGGGCTGGCATATCGAGTGCTCGGCGATGGCGACGAAGTATCTGGGCGACACGTTTGATCTTCATGCCGGTGGCGAAGATCTGATGTTTCCGCACCACGAAAACGAGATTGCACAGTCGGAGGCGGCGAGCCACAAGCAGTTCGCGCTGCACTGGATGCATGTGCGCTTTCTGCTCGTCGAAGGCAAGAAAATGTCGAAGAGCGAGGGCAATTTTTACACGCTCCGCGACCTCCTGTTGAAGGGGCATCGTGCTTCGGCGATTCGTTTCCTGTTGATGAGCGTGCCGTACCGGCATCAGCTCAATTTCACGTTTGACGGGCTGGCGGAGTCGACCAGCGCGGTCGAGCGTCTGCGGACCTTTGCAGGCCGGATGCGCGCGGTATTTCCGGCGGGCCTCGACGAGGAACTAGCCGCTGCCACCGCGAAAGCGCTGGCCGGATACGACGCTGCACTTTCCAACGATCTGAACACGGCTGAAGCTCGCGCGGCGATCTTCGACCTGGTTCGCGCGGGCAATGTCGCTGCCGATGCGGGAACGCTGAAAGCAGAAAATGCCACGCAGATTCTTCAGGTTCTGGTGCGGTTCAACGGCGTGTTTGCGGTGTTGGAAGATCGCGATGCCGAGATTACCCGAGCCGCTCTCGACTGGGCCGAGAAGGCCGGTCGGATGGGCGAGGCTTCCGCGGAGTTGGTGGCGACGTTGTCGCTGACGGATGCGGCGATCGACGCTCTGGTGGCCGAGCGGACCAACGCCAAGAAGACCCGGAACTTCGGCCGGGCCGATGCGATCCGGAACGAGCTGCTGGAGAAGGGAATTCTGCTGGAGGACTCGAAGGATGGGGTTCGCTGGAAGCGGAAGTAGGGCTTGAGCTGTCGGCTTAGAGCTAAAAGCTGACAGCTCAAGAATCATAGCTAGAAGCTATACCGCGCTCCGGCTTCGATGCGACGGCCGTTGTCGGCGGCGTCGGCTACTCCGAAGAGTGGTGAGCCGAGAACTCCGCCGACGTTCGTTACATTCAAATGGTTCAGGATATTGGACGAGCGGATGTTCAGCGTCAGCATCTGTTGATGCTCGGCCTTGTTGTTGTGCGTGAACTTGAAGGCGCGTTGCAGGTGGGTGTCGACGTGGAAGTTCCATGGCAGCACGCCCTTGTTGCGAGGAAAGACTCCTGTCCCGCCGGTGGCCGTCAGCAAGCCGTACTGCGTCTGGATAGCGCCGGGAGTGCCGGCTGTCGCGTATTGTGGGCGATCGTTGAAGTTGCCGTCGCCGTTGTTATCGAAGCCGGTGGTGATGTTGTAGTGGGAGCCGCCGCCGGAGTTGAAGTCGGTCGAGAACTGCAGCTTACCGGGGAGATTGAGGGTGCTGTTGCCGAAGAGGTTTCAGCTGGGTTGCCCGGTGCGGTGCGCGAACTCGCCTACGTTGGAGTAGCTGTTCTGCGGGGTGAAGGTGGCGTTGTCGTCGGTGTCGTCGATCAACTGGACGCGGACTCCGTCGAAGAAGAACTGGATGTGTTTGTAGGTGTGGTTCTCGATGCCGACGAACTCGGCGCTGAGCTGCGCCTGACCGCTGTTCTGCATCTGCAGAATGTTGGTGTTGGCGATACCGGGTCGCGGTCCGCCGGCGACACCGTTCAGCGGAGCGTTGATGTTGACGGAGCGCACATCGTTGCACATGCGGCCGTAGTACCAGTCCGCCGATAGATTCCAGCCGTGCGGCAGGGTGCGCGTTCCGCCGAGGTTCTCGGCTCCCCAGGCGAGGTTTGTTAGGTGGGGATTGTAAGTTCGCATCGCATGGATCGGTGTCGCACCGGACAGCGGGTTGCCGTAGACGGGGTTGTAGACGAGGCTGGTGATGCGGTTGACGCCGTCCTCGCGCCGCACCTCGGCGGCATCGTTGGGGCCAAAGCGTCCGGCGAACATCCCGCCATGGGCGTGGAGCGTCCACGTACCTTTCTTGGTTGGCGACCATAGGATTCCCAGGCGAGGATCGAGCGAACTGAGGGTCGTAGGGTCGGTCTGCCAGTAGTACCGGACGCCGCAGGCTACGTGGACTCCGTGGCCGACATTCCAGTCGTCCTGGAAGAAGAGCGCGTCCCGTATCTGCGTGAAGCTGACGGTGGGGGTTCCGGCGACTCCGGTTTAGGCGAACGGCGTCTTGTTTTGATACGCGGCGAGGTTGGCGAAGCTGTACGCGCCGTTGAAGTTGCTGGTCAGGCGGTACTGCTCGTTGAAGATCTCCATCTGCGTGCCGAATTTCAGGATGTGGCCCTTGGTCGTCAGAATGGCATCGTCGTTCAGTTCGATGTTGAGCTCATGCTTCTGTTTCGGGCCAATGGCCGAGCCGCCTCCGGTGAACGCGCCCGACACCTGGACCTGCGGCGCGGTGGAGATCGGCGCGTCGGTGTAACCATTCCAGCGCAGGCTCAGCCGAGCCTCGTGCATCACGTGGACGTTGGCCGTGGTGATGTCGCTGAAGCGCACCATATGCTCGTACTGCTTCGCGTCGTAGGCCGCTTCGGCCAGGGTTGACCCTCCAACACCTTGATTGAGCAGATGGTTGGCATTGGCGCTGTAGCTCGTGATGAACGTGTTCTTTGGACCGAGTTGCCAGTCCACCCGAGCCGTTGCGAGCCACAGACGCTGCGGCGTCGCGATGTTCTGGCTGATGTAACCGGTAGGCGTAAAGGCGCTGACTACGGCGAAGTTATCGATGCTGCGGTGTTCGAGCGTGAGTGCGAAGTCGCTGCCCTTCCGGATCGGGCCGGTAAGCTCGAAGCCGTAACGCTGCTTGCCGATTGCGGCTTTGTTGGTGGAGAAGGGGTCGCGTGCGTTCTCCCACGGGCTGCCGTTGGTAGTGAAGAGTGCGCCGTGGAAGGCCTTTTGGCCGGGTTTGGTGTAGACCTCGACGCGGCCTCCGTCGAACGGTGGTTCACGGTACTCGGCGGAGAACTGGTCGGGATTCACCTTAATATAGGCAATGGAGGCCTTGGGCGGAAGTGCGCTGCCGCCCTGGAATCCGTCGACCGCGATGGTGGTGTTCGCCGGGTTGCCACCGCTAAGGGCAGCCAGTTGCTGGAGCTGGCGGAGAAGGTCGTCGGGGTCGTCGGCCAGGGCTTGCAGGCGGCTACCGGAGAGTGTGGCCGTGGCTCCGCTGGCGTTGGCCGTCGCGGGTGGATTGTCCTCAGCGTTCACGTCGACGTTTACGGTTTCTCCGGCCACCAGCGTTACGTCAATCGCGGCGGGACACGGGGTCTTCAGGGCGAGGTTACGCTCTGCAAAGCCGTCGGCAGCGATGGTCAGGCTGTGCTGACCGTCAGTGACGCAGGTCAGCCGAAATCGGACGTCGGACCCTGCGGCTATGGCTGGTCCGCCGTCGATCGTCACCTTTGCACCGGGGATCAGGGCGAGGGTGGTGTCGCGAATCGTGCCGGTGAGCGCGGTGCCGCGGCAGTTGGCGGTGGTGAGTGCCATCTGGCCGGAGGAATAGGGGAGCGATAGCGCGGCGAAGGTCGCAGCGGCGGTCGTAAGCTTGAACATGGAACCTCGTCGGTGCGGGGGGGGTAGGGGCAGGCCGGATCGGACGCGGCCGGCGGGGTGGGTCCGCACTCTCTGTGTTGGGGTGTTCTACGCGAGCAGCATTACCGTAGCTCCGTGGATTTTTAGGTTTTTTTGCAGGGTGTGAAGTTGGGTCCGTCGCAAAGTTCGCTGAGCAGGTCATCCCGATAGATTTCGATAGAACTGGTGCAAGCTCTGAAGTTTGGTGTACAACTGGCAATCATCCCTGATGTCGCGGAGGGAATATGTGCAGAGCGGTTTCGAGCCTTCTCCTGCTTATCGTCATCTCCTGTGCTGGTGCGAAGACTGACTTCGCGCAGGGGGGATCGCCGAAGCCACACCTCGGCGCGGAGACGCAGGTGGTCGGTCACAACGCCGCAGCACAACATGCCGCTGCCGAGCAGCAGGTGGTACCTGCCCAGATCAATCAGCTGGCCGCAGTTGCAACTGGAGCCATCTCTGGAGTAGCGCAGAATGCGTCGGGCGGGATTATTGCGACTGCGACAGTCAGAGTAAGGAACAAGACAACAAATCAGATATGGACTGGGACGACTGATGCGCAAGGTCGATTCTCGGTCGCGGGCCTGCCGCTGGGTGCCTATTCCGTGACGTTTGTGTCGGCGGGGTTTCAGGTGAGGACGATGGACAGCGTGGCGGTTAGCTTCGGCCAGGCGACAATTGTAAACACAGTGTTGAACCCAGCCGCTGCAAAGGTGCAGGCCCCACCCCAATTCCCCATGCCGGTTATTGTCGCGGTACAGCCGGGTACGGTTGAGTCCGCTAAGAAACCACCCGAACCCAAACCGGTAGGTCCTAATCCACCCGACCCCAAACCAGTGGACCCCAAACCATTGGATCCGGTCGCAGCCGAGAATAAGGCATTTCAAGACTGGCACAAGAGTTTGCCGCAGGGGCTCTCCGAGTACCATGTACCTCTCGTAATGCGGCTCGGCACTGAGTCGGCAGTGACTTTCACGATTCACGGAGATAAAGCCCCGCCGTTTACTCCAGAACCGGGAAATACCCCCGGGAAGCTTCAGGTATCGCCGAAGATGTCGGTATATTTAACGCAGCCGAGAAATCTCGACGGCTTCAAGATTACCGACGTGGATACGCCGCAAAACCCGAAGCGAGTGGCGCCGGATGGGTCGACAACCTGGACCTGGAGCGTAACGCCGCAGAAACTAGGGCCGCTGGAGCTACACATCGAAGCATTTGTGCTGCGGGACGAGAGCGGGAGCGACAAGGTCTCTTACAAGAGCTATGACGCGCCGATCGACGTAAAGAGCGTCTCCCTATGGGGATATCTGACGTCTGGACTGACTTGGGTTCTCCAAAATCCGGTTGACAGTTTGAAGTGGATTCTGCCGGG
>JAYVZU010000612.1:0-2992 GCA_043783075.1 Rhodanobacteraceae bacterium | reverse complement strand
GACCAAGCTCGCGCTCAGTCCAGACCAGGAGTCCCCTCTGTCCTGAAGGTGGGCCAGAACAAACTGCAGAAGTGGGCCACTTCATAATGCCAAAATCAGCAGCTACCCGAGTCGGGACTTACAGCCTGATGGGAGGAGTTGCTTCATCGCTTGCTCCCTAGTTTGCGTTCTCATGCTTACTCAGCTACTGGCTGTCTGGCATCTGACTATTGGGCGATGCGCCGGTAGTCAAGCCGCTCCATGGGTACGGGCTTGCCATCGATTCGGGCAGCATATCCTGACTCCATCTCGGCAAACGACCGGACACCTCTGCGGACGTCGAGTTCCAACGACGCAGCAGCCGCAGCGACCAGCGACCACACGTACTTCAGCTGATCTTCGGTGGATGACGCATGGAACTGCGAGTGCTCCAACTGGTGATTGAACACTGCAAGCGGGTTTGCTCAATCATCGAAGATACAGGTAAATGCGACACCTGCCTCACGCACGTGCTTGCAATGGAACGGAACCTCTACGGCGACCTTGTACAACGCCAGGTCCAACGTGGCCTTGCCGGCAGCTTGCATCCAACGCAGCGTGGGGAGTATTCCGCCCGGGTTGGAAGCATTGCCCTCGAAGGCTGCGGAGCGAATCTCGATACCAATGCGGCAGGAGCCGACGTCCATCGCGAGGCGGGAGCTGACAGGGATATCGGCGACCGTTATTTGCAATGGCTTACCGTCGACCAACACCGTCCACTTCGGGTTCCAGTTGGCGAACAGGAACTGTGCGAACATCTGCTGCAACTGGAAGGTGCCGTCCTTCACCCTGTCGATCAGGGGATGCTTGTCGCCGCCATCTGTCCGGAAGCCGATCGCTCCAAGGACCGCACCCTGTTGTTGAACGGAGTGGAGTAAAAGCTCGCCGAAGAGAAGTCGTAGTCGTTCTTCACCACGCGAAGCTGAAGGCTATGCGGTGGACGATTGGCATCGCCCCAGTAGGCGAGGAGGGGCCGGCGCTGAATCCAGAAGTCTGAGCGGTTTGCCGTGCCCAAAGCAAAGGACGGCGTCAACAGTGTCGTGCGCTGAACGGGAGTGAGCGGTGGCGAGATGGCGTGAGGGATTAGGGTATCGAGCAGAACCTCGTCTTCGATAAAGATCTCACGTTGCTGATGCCGTCTTTCAAGCTTCACGAATCTCGGGCGAAGCCTATCTGGACATTTGAGATCGAGCAGGCCGGTACTGATCGGGCCTCCCTTCTTGTTTAGTTCCGCAAGAGACAGAAAGGTAACGGCATTGTCGATGCTCTTTCGAAGCCACAGGGGACTTCCGATGTCGTTCGAATAGACGCGCGCCATTGGACCAGCTAGCTGTCGCGTGGGGGCGCCAGTGCGTCGCCAACTGTTGCCAGGCGCGATCGTGAAGGCGCTCCGCGAGCATGCGCGCCTCGGGATTGCGGACGAACATCCGAATACTTGTCGTGTGCCGGATCACTTCTGGCGTATAGGCAGGGCTGTTATATTCGGCAAAGCTTCCGGACATGTCTACGAGCGCGGCCCATCGCCTCATCCGTTGCAGCCCATATTCAAGCAGGTCTTTGTCTTCGAGAGTCTCTGCCGCGGCCAACACAACATAGCTGCCTTGCGCGATGATGTTTGTGTAGTAGGTGGTGATGTCGCGGCGGCGGATGGAGGTGGCAGCCCGTTCGATAGCTTTCCGCACGATCGCGTTCAAAGTCGGCGGCAGCTTATCGCGATGACGAAACAGGATCAGCAAGAACGTGGAACCGTTGAAGTCCGCCCAGTTGAAGTCCACCGCGCCCATCTTGGGAAGGGCTCCTCAAGGTAGTAGGACCAAAGCCCAAACCATTTGCTGTCTGGGTCCGCATCCTGAAGAGCGATCGTGCGGTCGAGGATTTCGAAGGACCGCTTGCGGGACGCGTCTGAACCTTCTTCCAGCAGTGCGAGGGCTTACTCGAAGGTATCGCGAATCGGATGAACCGTCGTGTTACGAAGCGCCGATTGGTAGCTGTAATCCGGGCCGTGGTAAGCGCTGCTCATTTGTGCGGCGGGATCGTAGGCCTGATTCATCTGCTTGAGCAGGCCGGCGAGTAGTTGCTCGTCCCATTGCTTGTTCCAGCCCATTTCGTTCCCCAGCGGCGCAGCCGGACTCGGCTGCGCTGCCAATGCGATATTGCGGGAAAGCATGGGCACGCAGGCTCCCGCAAGGAGTCCTGATAGCGCGGATCTACGGCTGATCATGGGTCACTTACTCCGGAGATAGGATATCTTTGCCTACCCGGTTCAGCGCGAGAGATTGCCAGCAAACTTATGGACTTTTCAAGCGTCCGGGAGGTTGTGGCCATGCGTTTTCCAGCCGGAAGCTGATAGCTTTAAGGAGCCTCTGCATAAGTATTAACTATTCAGGTTCGGTGCATTGAAAACAGGGCACTTGTTTTTGGCCAAAATGACTTGTGCAGAGGTTCCTTAAAGTCCATGAATTGGTCTGTTTTGTGCATTTACAGTCCTTTGCTGCGTCAGCAAGACTGCATTCTGTTCAATTTTTGCCGGACAAGGGATACTTCACATGAGGCAGCAGCGTGGTTAGAGGCTAGTAGCGGCGGTATGGGCAAGCGCTATGGTTGGGGCGGCTATGGGACAGAGCACAGCTCTCCAGGGGTGGCCCGAGGGGGCTTCGCCGGAGGCAGTTGGCAAGAGGCTGGCGTCGCACTTCGTAACCAGTCCGCACCAGTATGCTACCGGCACATTGCATTATTCGGAGGTGCTTACCTGGTATGGTTCGTTGCAGTTCGTGCAACTCACGCACGACACCGAGTTGCGGGATCAGTTGGTGAAAAAGTTCGACGCGCTCATGCCGGACAGTGCAGAGGCAAAGCGCATTCCGCAACGCCATCATGTTGACGGTTCGGTCTTTGGGGTGGTGTCCTTGGAGATCGGCCGCGAGACCGGCGACCAGCGTTACCTTGCGTTTGGCAAGGGCTTTGCCGACCGACA
>JAYVZU010000611.1:0-9014 GCA_043783075.1 Rhodanobacteraceae bacterium | reverse complement strand
CTTCGAAGAGACCTTTCTTGGCATTGATGGCTGAGGTAAATGCCCCTTTGACGTGACCGAAGAGGGAAGATTCCAGCAGGTCGGACGGGATGGCACCGGTGTTGACCGGGATAAAAGGCTTGTCACGGCGCGGGGAGTTCTGATGAATCGCCTTTGCGATCAACTCTTTTCCGGTTCCGCTTTCGCCCTGAATCAGGACGGTTGAGCGCGACGGCGCGACCTGCGCTACGGTGTCGAAGAGGCGCCGCATGGGCTCGGATTTACCGATGATGTTTTCGAAGTTGTAGCGCTGCTTCAGCACGCGCTTGAGTTGGATAACCTCAGCCTCGGCGCGGTGGCGGGCAATCGCGGAGCGGATGTCGGCGAGGAGTTTCTCGTTGTCCCAGGGCTTCTGGATGAAGTTCTCAGCACCTGCGCGTACAGCATCCACAACGTTGCCGACCGTACCGAACGCGGTGATCATAATGACCGGCAGGTTGGGGTGCATGGCGGTGATGCGGGGCAGGAGATCGATACCGGATTCGCCGGGGAGTGCAAGGTCGAGCAGAAGGAGGTCGAACTCGTCGTGCGAGAGGATTTCAAGGCCCTTGGCACCGTCGATTGCGAGGGTGACGTCGAAGCCCTCAAGGGTCAGCAAGGTCTCAAGCGACTCGCGGATGGAGGGCTCGTCGTCGATGATGAGCAGGCGCGCGGTCGTGATGGAATTGGGTGCGGCGAGTGTGGCGGTGGCTGACATTATGGGTTGATACCTGTTTTTCCGGTGAAAGGTTCCAACTGATTTGGGTTCGACGGCTCTATGCCGCGCCTACTGGCTGTGTAACCGCAATGGCGGGAATTTCAAGGCGGAACGTCGTGCCTTCACCGGGAGTAGAGTCAGCGGAGATCTTGCCGCCGTGCTCCTGCAGGATGCCGTAACTTACCGCGAGGCCAAGGCCTGTGCCTTTGTGTTGACCGGGCTGCGGGTTGGTCTTGGTGGTGAAGAAGGGGTCGAAGATGCGGTGCAGGTTGGCCGGATCGATGCCGGCGCCAGAGTCCGCAATCTCAACAATAGCGTTGCCATCCGTGTTGTAGGTGCGGATACTGATGAGCGAGTTGGGCGTTCCGTGCATGGCGTCGCGTGCGTTCAGCATCAGGTTCAGGATGACCTGCTGAAGCTTGCCTTGATTGCCCTTTACCGGTGCGAGGTCTGCGGAGAGATCGGTTTCGATGCGGATTTGCGCGGTCTTGAATTGGTGCTCCAGCAGAATGGCCGAGTCGTGGACGAGTTGGTTCAAGTCAGTGCGGACGAACTCGGTGCCGGAGGTGCGTGAGAAGTTGAGCAGGCCGTTGACGATCTCGGACGCACGGAAGGTCTGCTGCGTGATCTTCGCAAGCACCGGTGAGAGGCGCGGGTCGTCTCGTAGCTGCTTGGATAGCATCTGCGTGTAGCTGGAGATGACGGCCAGAGGTGTATTGACCTCGTGCGCGACACCGGCAGCAAGCAGGCCGATCGAGGAGAGCTTCTCCGATTGGGTGAGTTGGGCTTCTAGTTCAATGCGGTCAGTGATGTCGTCGATCTGGATGATGCGGCCCACGACGTCGTAGCTGCGTGTCAAGAGTGGCGCGATGGAGATGTTCGCGATGCGGGTTTCGCCAGTGGGAAGGGCAAGCCTGAACTTGTAAAGGTTATGGGTTCCGTGGGCCAGTCCATCGCCCCGAATTGCATTGAATCGGACTATGAACTCCGGCGGCAAAATGGAAGAGAGTTGTTGCTGCAAGGCGTCAGCACGTGGCCGGGCAAACAGAACTTCCATCTGCGCGTTCCAGCTTTCGATTCGGTCTTCGAGATCGACGGCGAAGATGCCAATGTTGATGGATTCGACGATGTTCTGATTGAAGTCCTTGAGCTTTTCGAACTCGTTGATCTTGGATTCGAGCCGGCGGTAGAGCTGCGCGTTCTGGATTGCGATCCCAATATAGCCCGCCAGTGATTCCAGAACCTCCATATCTTCCGAGGAGAGGAAGTCTCCGTCATTGGTGCGGCCCAGACCAATCACGGCTACGGTCCGGGTTCCAGGGCCGGTGCGGTTCGCCACGCGGCAGGGGAGGTAGTAGTTCAGGTCCAGACGTCCAGCGGTCAGGCGCTGAGAGTCAGGCAGGCGCAGCACCTGCTGCGGATTTTCGAGGAAGAGATGGGTGTTGGCGTCGGGTGAGTCGAAGTCGAGGAACGAAAGATCGAGCGTCGGGCGAAAGGCGTCGGGGTTGGTGGAGTGCAGAACGCCGAGGCCGTGTGAGGCTTCGAGTTCGAAGTCGGGTACGGTGTGGCGGGGGGCCTCCGATTCGGATTCGGCTGCGAGAAAGACAGCGACACGAGTGACGAGCAGTGTCTGGGGCAGGCGCTCGACGATGGAGTCCACCAAGGCGCGGAGGTCGGTCTGCGAGTTCAGGGAGCGGCCAAATTCGATGAGCGTCTCGCGATAGTCGAAGCGCTTCTGGTCGAAGATGCGGTCGACCCGGGCCTGAATGGCACGTTTCAGCGGATCGAAGATGAGGCCGGTGGCTATGATGGCGGCGAGCAAACCCCAGACTCGGAGGTTGGGGAGACGCGTGTGGACGAACTCAGCTGAGAAGGCGACGACGCCGAAGTAGAGACCGACAAGGGCGGCAGTCGCCAGCGTATACGTGACGCCCCGCTTGAAGATGAGGTCGACGTCCATCAGGCGGTAACGGACGATCGCCCAGGAGAATGTCAGCGGGAGGAAGACAAGCGAGAGGCGAACGAGGTTCGCGAACAGCGACGGAACGGGTATGTCGAGCAGGAATGGAATGACATACAGCAGCGTGAATGGGACTACGGCGAGAAGGGTTCCGCGGGTGAGCCACTTAAGCTGCTGACGCTGTAGGGGATATTCGCTGCTCCGAGCCCGGAAGAAGAAGATGGCCGCTGCACAGACATAACAAATAGCCATGTAGGCGAGAGCGATCTTGTCGAGCCGATGCTTCAGGGTCTCTGTGGCAGCCCAGCGCAGGATGGCAACAATTTGGAGGCCTACGAGGTAGATTCCGGGGAGATAGACCAGGAACGCGAGGAGTGTACCGCGACGGCGACGCTGCGCATCGACCAGCGAATCGGAGAAGCTGAAGGCGAAGTGGAGGAAGAGCGCGGGTTGCAGGGCAGACGCAACAATCGAGGCCCAATAGATCCACCAGTCCAGCGTGTCGAACTGGCTGGTATAGCGGAAGGCGTACAGGACGAACGACGCCAGGCAGAATACGAAAAAGTGGGTGGACTTTGGGGCGGTCCAGCGCCGGAACAAGACGTAAAGCCCGATGCAGAGGTAGACGAGCGCGATCAGACGGAAGCCGTAATTAATGGAGCGGTCGGTCAGTTCGAGGTAGACCTGAACGGGAAACTTTGTAGAGGTGGGCTGGAGCTGACAGCGGGCGGCCGGGCGGGCGATGGAGTAGACAGCTTTGCCGTAGGTTCCGTCGCGGAAGATCTGGCGGGTGAATGCTGCAATTCGCGGGGTGGGGTGCTCATCGACCGACTGCAGGATGTCGCCGGTACGGATTCCGGCGCGCTGGCCGGGGGAATCGGTCGGAACCTGCTGGGCACAAAGGCCACCGGCGACTTCCGTCCACCAGATGCCGTCGGTGGGGATGTTGTAGTCAGCCTCCGCCGAGACGTTTAGACCTGCCAAGACGCACGCACCCAAGGTAACTGCAGCGAGTACGACGGCGAGGATTCGCGTTTGGAAGGCGTTTTTCATGCGTCACGTCGTGAGATTTTATGGCCTGCCGAAACTGTAAGCACGTTTCATTCCAAACTTTATTTGGTATGAATCGGCCAGCTCCGAGATTTGCTCTCGCGAATCTACTGATAATCATATCTGACTCTATTGAATCGGATACGCTCGGAAGAAGCCCGTTGTTCCACTTTTGGCAGAGAGTTTTGGTCAAAATGACAAAAATGAAATATTTCGATGTTTGCGAATAATTGTCATTTTGGACGTTGGGACGGATCGTTTGTCAACATTTATGGGGGAATGTATTGATCAGCGATTTGTTCGTTGAAATGAGAGCGAACTCTGGACAGATTTCTTCCGCGCGGCTTTCATCTGATTGTAATATTGGGGTTCGGGTCGGGAAGCCGTTTGGCCCCATCGCCGACTAGATTTGCAAGGTAATTGGGAGTTGGGGCAGCATGGTCCAGCAGACGCGGGTTACGGAAACAACGGTTGTAGTTAATGGTGTGCGTCTCAACTATCAACAGGCGGGTATTGGGCCGGCGTTGATCCTGTTGCACGGGATCGTTGGATCGGGACGCAACTGGAATCGGAATATCGAGTTCCTGTCCCACTTCCGGACGGTCTATGCGATTGATCTGGCGAACATGGGGTCTTCGGAGCGCGTGAGGGGTCTGGACGCAAGTCTGGAAGCCTGTGCGGATCGGGTTGCGGCCTGGATGGCTGCTCTTGGGATTGAGAATGCAGATATTGCTGGGCACTCGCACGGCGGGGCGACCGCGATGATGCTGGCTGCGCGACACCCCGACCGGGTGCGACGGCTGGTGCTGTTTGCTCCAGCGAATCCGTTTTGTACACAGGGCCATGCTCAGATGCGTTTCTACGCGACTCGGTTTGGATCTTTCTTCGCGTGCAACATTATCCCTTTACTGCCACGGTTTCTGTACCGCAGATCGTTGGAGCGGATGTACGGAGACCCGAAGCGGATTGTTGAGGGCGTTCTCGAAGGGTATACGGACGGGCTAGACAGCGAGGCGATCGCACATATTTTGGCGATCATGCGTCGGTGGACGGAAGATATGAGACTTCTACAGGCAGCTCTGCCGGAGTTGGCAGGCGTCCCGATGCTGCTTTTCTGGGGCGATCAGGATCGCGCTGTGACGCTGCGATCAGGGAAAGAGCTGGCAACCCGGCTTGGTGCTCCGCTGCATGTGGTTCCAAACGCCGGACATATTGCGTTTGAGGAGATGCCGGATATCTGCAACCCGATGCTGGGTGAGTGGCTGACGAACTAAAGCTGTTTCGCGATCAACGAAAGACTACGGAGATTCTGGCTTCGCCAGAATGACGATCCTCTATTGTGGTGGCTTGAGAGCAAACTGGTGAATCAGCCAGTTGCGCATCAATCCCTGCATAACGTCGAGCTTGGACCCTGGACTTGTAAGCGTACCTTGGAAGAAATGATCTGCCCCCGGGACTATGAAGCAATCCCATTTGCCCGGTGACGTCGCAGCTACCTGCTGAAGCACGTCTGTCGGGCAAAATTCGTCGCTATCGCCTGAGATGAAGAGTTTCGGGGCGGTGCAGCTCGGGAGGAACTCGTAGGTGTAATTACGTCCAGCGGCCTGGACCGGGACACCAAGTCCAATGATTGCGGCGACTCGCGGATCACCGCAGGCGGCTCTGAGGCCGGTGTAGGAACCGAATGAGAATCCGGCAAAGAGAATTGGCTTGGCGTACTCGCGCGTGAGGTAGTCGAGGCCGGCGCGGATGTCGTCGATCTCGCCGCGGCCTAAGTCGTGTGTGCCTTCACTGCGGCCCGTTCCGCGGAAGTTGAAGCGCAGAACAGGCAGACCGAAGTGGCTGAAGGCCTTCATGGCGTTGTAGACGACCTTGTTGTGCATGGTTCCACCGAAGAGCGGATGCGGATGGGCGACGAGCGCGGCGTAGGGAGCGTCGTCAGTACCAGTGTTTAGCAAGGCTTCGAGGCGACCGTCCAGACCGTGCAAATCCTCAAGATTTCGGACATGGGATTGAAATGGCATAACTACAGCGTATAGGGAGTAGGGAATCGGGAGTAGCAGGCTTTATGCTTGGGGCATGGCGATTGATCCGATTGAACTGACGCGACGGCTGGTGAACATCCACTCGACTACGTACCATGAGCATGATGCCGGGGTTTTTCTCGACGAATATCTGACCGCACAAGGCTGGGCGGTAGAGCGGATGCCGGTGCCAAAACCAGCGGTTGGAACTCCTGGGGCGGAGGGCGGAGGCGAGAGGTTCAACGTCTATGCGTCGATCCCCGGAGTGACTCCGGATGTGGTGTTTTCAACTCACATGGATACGGTTCCGCCGTTCATGGCGTGCACCGAAGATGAGGACTTTCTGTATGGGCGCGGGACTTGCGATGCAAAGGGAATTATCGCTGCGCAGGTTGCCGCTGCAGAGCGTCTACGCGACGAGGGCGTAAGGGTTGGGCTGCTGTTCGTCGTCGGCGAAGAGCGTGACTCGGCCGGGGCGAAGGTGGCCAATACTCAGGCGCGGGGATCAAAGTTTCTGATCAACGGCGAGCCGACGGACAACCGGTTGGCTCTGGCCTCCAAGGGCTGCCTCCGCGTGGAGATCTTTGCCGATGGAAAGATGGCGCACTCGGCGTATCCCGAGCTGGGGGAGTCGGCGATCGACAAACTGGTCGCGGCGTTGGCGGACATTAGCAAGCTGGAGCTTCCAGTAGTCGAAGGAATTGGCGAGTCTACGTTGAACGTCGGGCTGATCTCCGGCGGACGTGCGCCAAACGTGATCGCAGACAAAGCTGAGGCTCATCTGTTGATTCGCCTCGTCGGGCCGAGTGAAGAGACAAAGGCTGCGGTCGTTGCGGCTGTTGGCGGACGGGCAAGAGTTGAATTCTCGCTCGAGTTGCCGTTTGTGCAGATGCGGCGGGTGGGCAAGCTGCCGACGATGGTGGCGAAGTTTACAACCGATATCCCAAGCCTAACCGCGTGGGGTGAGCCGTTTCTGCTAGGGCCAGGGTCAATCCACGTCGCACATACACCGTTTGAAAAGCTGGCAAAGAAGGAGCTGCTGGAGGCGGTGGAGCTTTACGTGGATCTGGCGCGGGAGCTTGTCGCGGGCTAATCCACGTTGTTAGTAGCAAAGGTAAAAATCTGCGGCGAGAGATGGCACGAACGAAAGTGGCGCGACGGACCGCTCTGGCGGTATGCTCGACGCCATGAATAGGACGCTTCGTTTGGCTGCGATATGTGTTGTTTCGACGCTCGCCGGCACCGTTGTTGCCCAGGAAAATGCTTCGTTGCTTGTGCTCTCGAAGCGCGATCATACGCTTGCGATCGTGGATGCTGCCACGCTGAGGGTTGGGGCAAAGATTCCGGTGGGGAACGATCCGCATGAAGTCGTGGCGTCGTCGGATGGGCGCATGGCGTGGGTATCGAACTACGGCGGCGGACAGTTCAACACGCTCGCAACAATTGATCTGGTGAACGCCAAGGCGTTGCCGGCGGTCGATCTTGGCGTACTGCACGGGCCGCATGGGCTGTATTTTGTAGCGGGCAAGGTCTGGTTCACAGCCGAGACCAACAAGATCATCGGCCGGGTAGACCCTGCAGCCAACAAGGTGGATTGGCTGCTCGGCACGGGCCAGAACCGGACGCACATGATCTGGGTATCAAAGGATCAGCAGCGGATTGTGACAACGAACGTGAACGCCGGCACGGTCAGCCTGATGGAGCGCGATAAGCTCGCGATGCCGGGGCCTCCGCCGGGCATGGGTGGACCGGGGGGACCGCCACCGGGCGCAGGTGGGCCACCTCGGCAGAACGGCGATGGTAAGGATTGGAACGAGATGGTGGTGAAGGTGGGGAACGGGTCGGAGGGCTTTGACTTGTCGCCGGATGAGAAGGAGATATGGGTCGCGAACTCGCAGGATGGGACGATCTCCGTAATCGACTACGCGGCCAAGAAGGTGGTAAAAACACTGGAGGCGGAGGTTCGTGGGGCGAATCGCCTGAAGTTTACTCCGGACGGGAAGCATATTCTCGTTTCAACGCTTGCCGGGGCGGATTTGACGGTGTTAGACGCTGCGACTCGCAAGGTTATCAAGCGGGTGCCGATTGGGCGCGGCGCTGCGGGGATCGAGATGGATCCGAGCGGGAAACGGGCGTTCGTGGCCTGCACACCGGATGGGTATGTGGTGGTGTTTGACCTTACGACGCTCACTGTGACCGGAAAGATTGATGCTGGTCCGGAGCCGGATGGGATGGCTTGGGCGGTGCTAAAGTAGGGTCAGCGTTAACAGGAGGACTCCGATGGCATCTTCGGCGGTGAATTTGCAACTCGACCCGGCAGTTCAGGAGCGCGTGGAGCGACTCGCTGAGGCTCGGCATCGTTCTAAAGACTCAATCCTGCGCGATGCGGTTGAGGATTATCTAGCGCGGGCAGAGAAACATGAAGAATTTCGCGCGGCTACCTTGGCTGCAGCGGAACACTATCGCACGACGGGCCTCCATCTGACCCAGGAAGAAGCAGAAGAGTGGATGTTGAGGCTAGAGGCCAACGAGGACATTCCACCCCCCGAATGCCACGTCTAGTTTGGTCCGACAACGCCCTCCGTGATCTTGCCCGCTTACGCGATTTTCTCGCAGTGAATAGCAAAAGTGCCGCGCAGCAGGCCACTAGGATTCGGTTAGGGGTAAGGCCGCTCTCCCGCGATCCAGAAATTGGCAGGCTCATCGAGGACATGCCCCCGGACTATCGCGAATGGATTGTTGAGTTTGGCCGAAGTGCGTATGTCGTGCGGTATCAAGTTGTCGGTAACAAGGTCATCGTTATGGCGATTCGGCATGGCCGTGAAGATGGGTACTGAAATCGTCTTGTGACACTCCTCGTGCGAGGCTAATAATCGTAACGCGCACACTAAACCAACCATTCATCAGTTTTCTTTATCATTCAGGCGTTTTCTTCTTTGCCAACCGGAATTGAATTGGTACTGCGTGACAAACTCATTTCATCGGTGGGAGGAACTGCGATGAGCGATGGGTTGGTCAAGATCGAAAGTGTCGACTCGAAGACATCGGCGTACGCTGCCTTGGTTGCGAAGCGGAAAGCCTGCCGTAAGTGCAGGGATGTTGTAAACCCAGCAGTTGTTGCCAATGGCAGGTTCGATCATGCTCTGCATGTTGGAGCGTGGACCGATTGGCAGGGAAATCTAGATTCCGAGATTATGGTGATCGGGCAAGAGTGGGGTGGTGAGGATAATTATCTTCGTCAGGC
>JAYVZU010000610.1:0-2996 GCA_043783075.1 Rhodanobacteraceae bacterium | reverse complement strand
TGCAGGTTACGCTTCAGGAGCGCTTTAGCCATGGCCTGACGTTCAACTTCAACTACACATGGTCGAAGAACATCGGCGATGATGGTTCGTTCCGTAGCGGATTCAACATTCCGGGAGCGGCTATCTCGGGTGGTGGTCAGGACTGGCATCAGGATCGCATCGAACGGTCTACGACACTGGTTTCGACCCCGCATTCGATCCATGCCTACGGCGTCTACAAGCTGCCGTTTGGTAAGGGTTCACTCGGCGGTCAGAACTTCGTGACGCGGGAACTATTGGGCGGCTGGCAGCTCTCGAGCATCTACACCTACTCAAACGGAACGGTTGCGGCAGTAACCTATGCCGGATGCACGACACCGCTGCAGGGCCAGTGCATGCCGAGCATCAACCCGGCGTTCCCGAGTAGCAACGCGCGCATCGGTGGAAACTTCGGCACTGGCCCGGCGGGTCGTACAGCTTGCAACCTTGCAGGCTTCACGAATAACTGCTCGACGACGGCTGTGAAGTACTTTGACACCAACGGCTTTGTTGCTCCGACGATTGTCTCGCCGGCTGGTGTGGCTAACATCAACCTCATTGGGAACGCTCCACGCACTGGGCCGCTTGGATTGAAGAATCCGGGTGCTCAAAACATCGATATGTCGTTGGCTCGCGTAGTCAGTCTGCCGCGCGAGATGAACCTGAAGCTGGAGGCGTCGGCGCTGAACGTGTGGAACCATACGATCTTCTCGGCACCGAATGCAGTGTGGGGTTCGGCTACGTTTGGACAGATCGGTGGGGTTTCGAATAAGCCGCGTGCGTTCCAGGTGTCGGCTCACTTCAACTTCTAACCAGTACGGCAGTAAAAGGGACGGCCCGCACGGTATTGTGCGGGCCGTTTGTTTTTAAGGATGCGCAACGGTTAAGACCTAACGCAAAGTAGAACGGGCAACCGCGTGGGTCGTGTTCGCGTTGGCGTGGATGACTCCGAAGGTCAAGGTTGGTTCAAGAAGTCTTCGAGGACTTCGAGATAGCGTTCGGGCTCTTCGTAGGCGGGGAGATGGCCGGACTTTTCGAAGACTACGAACTTCGCCACGGGAATCTGGTGGGCCAGATGCCAGGCCGTGAGCGGGGCGACGTTCATATCGTAGCGGCCGGTGAGGACGAGGGTGGGGAAAGTAGTGAAGCCGGCGAGTTTTGGGGTGTAGTCCTGCTGGCGTGCTGACTTTGAGACGGCTGCTGCGACCGCTGGTTCGAAGCCGAGGTCGGGAGCGCCGGCTAGGTACTTGTCGCGGATCTGGGGCGAGTAAAAGATCATGCGGAAGTGATCGCGGATGCCAAGTTGTGCGGCTTCGGCCGGAGGCAGCTTCTTGAGGGCCGCGGCAGATTCCTCCTGGATATCGGGGAAGACCTGCGGCAGGACGTGCACCATGTCCTTCATGGCTGCGGAGGGGGAGTCGGAGAGGATGAGCTTGGCAACATGCTCGGGGTGGGCGGCGGCGTAGGCGATTGAGAGGAAGCCGCCGTAGGAGTCGCCGACGAGGGCGACTTTGTCGAGGTGGAGCGCGGCGCGGACGGCTTCGAGGTCGGCGACCTGGGTGTCCATGGATTGGGAGGCGTCGGGGGCGAGAGGCTTCGAGCCGCCGGTGCCGCGCTGGTCATAGAGGACAACTTGACGGTGGTGTGCGACGCGTTGCCACAGGTCGTTCTGGACCATGTAGATGTGCGATAGGCCGGGACCTCCGTTGATCGCCATGACAGGGATGGCGGAGGTGGGCTTGCCGTAGGTTATGTAGGCGAGGTCGACGTCGGGGGTGTGGACTTTGCCGGTGGTCTGGGCTGGGAGAGTGGCGGCGAGGAGGACGGTGGTCAGGAGGATTCGCATGGGGACCTCGGGGGACAGGCAACGGCTAAGGCGGTACGCAAAGTTGGCGAAGGAGAGGATGCAGAGGGCGCGAAGTAGAACGGACAACAGCAAATTTAGTTGGCGAGGAAGCGGGATATGTTTTCGTTGAGGAACTTCTTGTCGGCGGGGCTGGCACCGGCACCGGCTGGGTGGCCCCAGAGGGAGGGGATGGGGAGCAGCTCGACTTTGGGGATGAATTTGGCTTCGTACTGTGCGTCGCCGAGGGGGAAGTAGAGATCGGTGGCGGAGGGCATGTAAAGGACCGGGACCTTGATGCTGGCGAGGGCTTTTTCGGTGTCGCCATTGAAGGTGGGGGTGTTGCCGACGTTGTTCGACTCCCAGGTGCGGGCCTGCAGGATGTAGTTGTTGGCGTCGGCGTTGAAGCGTTTGCGGAAGCTGAACATGTATTGGTCGAAGGTGGTGCCGGGGGCGGAGGCGGTGCGCCATAGTTCTTTACGCCACCACTCCTGAGAATACAACCAGCCGGCCCAGACCATGCCGAAGGCTTCAAGACCCTTGGTTGGCTCGGTGGTGTAGTCGCCGTTGTTGAAGGACGCGTCAGCGGTGAGGGCGGCGATCTGGCCTTCGAGCCGAACGATTCCGTGGCCGTAGGTCTTGGCGGTGCCGCTGGTCGCGACGATACGATCCATATAAGTTGGGTAGGAGACGGCCCACTGAAAGGCCTGCTGCGCACCCATCGAGAAGCCGATGACGGCTTTCAGGTGCTGGATTTTCAACTCTTCGGTGAGGAGTTGATGGACCGCGTTGACGTTGTCGCGGATGGTCATGACGGGGAAGCGGGGGCCGTGGAATGGCTCGGGCGTGTTGCTGGGCGAGGAGGAGCGGCCGTTGCCGAACAGTTCTGACGTGATGAGGAAGACGTTGCTGGTGTCGAGGGCACCGTCGGGGTATTTTTCTGTCTTCAGCAAGAAGCCGTAGCCGGTGAGAGTGGCCATGTAATGCGAAGGGAGCAGGATGGCGTTGTCGTGCGCGGCGCTCAGGGTTCCGTAGGTTCCGTAGGTGATGCGGGCCTCCGGCAGGATGGCGCCGGACTCGGTTTTGAAGTTGTGGATGACGAACTCGTGCTGCTGGGGGTCGGGGGTCTGGGCTG
>JAYVZU010000609.1:0-9026 GCA_043783075.1 Rhodanobacteraceae bacterium | reverse complement strand
CTACAAGTGCGTCCTAATGCCGGACGGGCACCACTTCGTGGGGTTTTGGACGGTTTCGCCGCGTAGTGCGACGGCTTGACGGGCGGCGTAGACTTTAGGTAGGGGAGGACTTGCGAATGGCTGATGTTACGGCGCGGCAGCGGGCGATCCTGATGACTATCGTCGAACGGTATATCGAGACCGGCGAACCCGTCGGCTCCGGGACCATCGCGGCTTGCATGGGTTCGGCGAATGTAAGCTCCGCAACCATTCGCAACGAGATGGTTGCACTGGCCGACGCCGCTTTGCTGGAGCAGCCGCACACCTCTGCGGGGCGCGTGCCAACTGCGCGCGCGTTCAAGATGTTCGTAGATCGACTCGGAGCAGACCGACGGCTTTCCGCAGTCTCGATGGGCGAGATTGACGCGCGGTTTGCCGATGTCGCCGGAACTCAGGCGGTTTTGGAGCGCACCAGCCATGTTCTGGCGACGCTTTCGAGCGGAGTGGGCGTGGCGATTGCTGCCATGCCGGGTGGCGATCTGTTAGAACATGTGCACTTTTCGCGGCTGGCTCCGGCGCGGATTCTGGCGGTTGTTGTGACGCGGGGCGGAGTGGTGCGGGACCGGGTGCTGGTGCTGGATCAGGATCTGTCACTGACGGAACTGGAGACTGCGTCTAATTTTCTGAACGAGAACTTTCGTGGCTGGGAGATTGAACGCGTCCGGGCCGAACTACAGAGGCGCGTCGAGCGGGAGCGGCTGGAGTATCACAAGCTGCTTGGAAAAGTGGAACAGCTTTGGGCCAAGGCTGTTCCGGATGCTGCGGGGCAGACGATTTATGTGGAAGGCGTTGCAAATCTGGTGGGGCCGATGGGCGGGGTGGATGACCGCGAACGGCTGCGTGAGATGCTGGGCGCGCTCGAAGCCAAGCAGCGGTTGGTTGAGTTGTTGAATGCGTATATCGATGCGCGGCAGCAGAGTGTGCGCGTGGTGTTCGACCTGGAAGACCATGCGCCGGAGATGGCTGGTTTGGTGCTGATTGCGGCACCGGCCAGATTGGGCGGCGAGAGTCACGGGACGGTCGCGGTGATAGGGCCGAAGCGGATGCAGTACGAGCGGACGATGAACGCCGTTGGGTATATTGCGCAAGTGCTTGAGCGGCAAGGATTTAGAGGTTAGGCGATGAGTAGTGGCTGGGATAGGGTGACGCGGTGGGCCGGAATCGGTAACAATGGTGAAGATGCACCGAATGGGAGTTACGACGAGATGGTAGACGAGATGAAGGACGGAGTTGTTGGGGTGGAAGCGGCAGATGCGGTTGCAGAGTCGCACGCGGCGGTGATCGATTCGGCTGTGGAAGAGATTGCGCAGTTGAAGGCAGATAAAGACCAGCTGATTGACCGGCTGGCGCGGCTGCAGGCGGAGTTCGATAACTTCCGCAAACGCGAAGTGAAAGAGCGTGCCGATGCGCGGGAGTACACGATCGGCAGCACGGTGGAGCCGTTTCTGGGCGTGATGGACAATTTTCAGCTTGCGCTGAAGGCGAATGGCTCGGCGGAGCAGTTGCGGAGCGGCGTCGAGTTGATCTTGAAGCAGATGGAAGATGCGTTGAAGAGCCTGCAGGTGACGGCGGTCGAGTCGGTTGGGGCACAGTTTGATCCGCGAATCCACGAGGCGCTGGGAAGCATCGAAACGGTTGAGTTTCCGGATAATCAGATTGTGGAAGAGATTCGGCGCGGGTATAAGGTTCGCGAGCGGCTGCTGCGTCCGGCGATGGTTCGGATTGCGGTGAATCCGGCACAGGTAAACGACTAAAGACGAACACAGAGGACTCTGAGCTTGCACAGAGGTCCACAGAGAAGAACTGTTGTTTAGAGGAATTTTAGAGAGATGGCTACGGCGAACGTGACAAAAGTCGATTACTACGAGTTGTTGGGTGTGTCGAAGACGGCGAGCGATCAGGAGCTGAAGACGGCGTATCGCAAGCTCGCGATGCAGTTTCACCCGGACCGCAACCCGAATAATCCGGAGGCCGAGGCGAAGTTTAAGGAATGCTCGGAGGCCTACTCAGTGTTGAACGATGCCGAAAAGCGGGCGGCGTATGACCGCTATGGCCATGCTGCATTTCAGGGCGGCGGCGGGGGCGGCAGTCCGTTCCAGGGCGGCGGTTTTGGTGGTCAGGATGTTGGCGACATCTTCGGCGACATTTTTGGCGAGATGTTCAACATGGGCGGCAATCGCAAGGCGTCGCGCGTGCAGCGCGGTCGCGATCTGCGGTACGACATGACGCTGGAATTTACCGAGGCGGTGTTTGGTGTTGAGAAAGAGATCAACATTCGCCGCAACGAAACTTGTACGGATTGCCGTGGGACTGGCGCGGCGGCCGGCAAGGCGGCGGCGACGTGTCCGCAGTGCAAGGGCGCAGGGCAGATGCGGTTTCAGCAGGGATTTTTCTCTGTGGCTCGGACGTGTCCGCAGTGCAGCGGGACGGGTACGGTTATTACCGATCCGTGCAAGACCTGCGCGGGTGCGACGGTGGTTGAGACGGAGCACAAGATTCTGGTGAAGGTTCCGGCGGGAGTCGAGCAGGACACGCGGATTCGGTACCAGGGTGAGGGCGAGTCTGGTCGCTATGGCGGGCCGGCGGGCGATTTGTACGTCGTGCTGAGCGTGAGGAAGCACAAGTTCTTCGAGCGCGATGGCGACGATCTGCACTGCGTGATTCCGATTTCGTTTCCGCAGGCGGCGCTTGGGACGGAGCTGGAGATCGAGACTCTGGAAGGTAAGGAGACGATCAAGGTTCCGGAGGGCGTGCAGAGCGGTAAGGAGTTCCGGCTGCGCGGCAAGGGTGTTCCGCACCTGAATGAGCGCGGTAAGGGCGATTTGATTGTCGAGGTTCGGGTATCGACGCCGAGCCGCCTGACGAAGCAGCAGCGGGAGTTGATGAAGCAGCTTAGCGAGACGATGGTGGTGGAGAATGAGCCGCACTCGCGCGGGCTGTTCGACAAGATGAAGGATATTTTTAGCTAGAGTCATCGCTCTTGGCAGGCATTCTCCCGACGTTGAGCGTGGTTGAAGTGGGCCGGGATCTCGTGCGGACGCGAAGTGTGTCGGGGTTCTTCGACTGCGTCTGGCAAGGGCGCCAGACTTCCCTCAGTATGACGAGCGTTTTGGATTGGGAAAAGCTTAATTGAGGAATGTACCGGCGATCGCGATGGCAGCGATCGCCGCTGTTTCTGCGCGCAGGATGCGTGGGCCGAGGGTGACGTGGGTCCAGTTTTGCTGGGTGAAGAGGGACATTTCTTCAGGGGTCCAGCCGCCTTCGGGGCCTATGGCTAGGGCGACATGGTTCGATTGAGATTGTTCTTCCCACTCATCGCGATGAGACTGCGATGAATGGGGCACCCGTGCTCTAAGGGCTGCCAAAAATGAGTGTGACTGCTCAGTTTCGCTTAGAAGGATGCGGGTGGGGGCGGTAGCGCGTTCCAGGGCGAGCTTGAGTGGGGTGGGGTCGGCGATCGTGGGGACGGACGTTCGACGGGATTGCTGGGAGGCTTCGTGGGCGATGCGGCGCCAGCGTTCTACGCGCTTTACTGCGGCTTGGGCGAGGTGTTTTTCGGTGCGGCGGGCGAGTACGGGTGTGATCTCGGCTACGCCTAGTTCGGTGGCTTTTTCGATGGCCCACTCGAAGTGGTCGAACTTGAAGACGGCCAGGTAGAGGTGCAGGGGCAGCGCGGAGTCAGATTCGAGCTCTTCGTGGAGGAGGAAGTCTACGCGGTCGTTGGTGACGGCGGTGATTTCGGCTCGGTGGAGGAATCCGACGGCTACGACATCGAAGATCTGGCCGGGTTCGGCGCGAAGGACGCGTGCGAGATGCTGCGCCTGCTCGCCGGTGAGCGCGGCGTGGGTTGGGTGGCCCGATTGGGGCGAGACGGTGTCGGCAATCCAGCGGCGGCGAGTCATAGAAACAGGGTATCGGGAAGAGGGAAGCAACTACTTTGGGATGGTTAGGTAGATGGCGGGTTGGTGGTAGAGGTCGACTTTGATGACGGCGGATTTGCGCGTGTCCCAGACGTCTTTGGGGACGGACAGGGGGAACAGGAGGGTGCCCTGGGCGGACTTGCTTTGGTCGATGGCGGTGTTGCGGACTAGCGGCGTTGCCATCATAGGCTTGATGGCGGGGTAGTTGGTTTCGAGGTCGGGCAGGTCGTTGAGTTGGGTTGCGGCTACTGTCATCTCCGCGCCGGCCTGGTCGGTGAGGGTGATGTGGAAGTCGTCGAGATAGATGGGGACGCGGAGTTGGTTGTCGACCTGGACGGTGGAAGCGACGAAGAGGACGCGGTTGGTCTCGGTGAGGCCGATGATGGTGCTGCCTTTGAGGGTGGTTTCGGTGGGGAGGGCGTCGGTGTGGATGTGGTTGATGTTGACCGTGGTCGCCGGGAAGAAGTGCATGGCGAGGGCGAATGCAACCGCGATGGCGGCGAGAGCCAGGCCGGCGGGGAGGAGAAAGGAACGGCGCTCGGGCTGGGAGAAGTTCAGGTCGGACACAATTTTAATGGTAGCAGGGGAGTGGTGGGTTGGACGTGCGAGAACAAATACTGAGCTTCTGGCTTCGCCAGAATGACGTGCGTTTTTGCCGGGGGAGGGGGGAAGTTAGCGTTGGACGGCGTATTCCTCAACCAGGACCGTGATGAGTGCGGCGGTTGGGACGGCAACTAGAGCGCCTACGACTCCGGCGAGCGAGGTGCCGATGAGCAGGGAGACGAGGACCGTGAGGCCCATCATGTTGAGCGAGCTGCGCATGATGCGGGGGGTCAGGATGGCGTTTTCGATGTTGAGGTAGATGAGGTAGAAGACGAGGACTGCGAGGGCTTTGCCGAAGGAATCGAGTGATGCCACGAGTACGGAGAACGAGATGGTGATGGCTCCGCCGGCGATGGGGATGATGTTGAAGATGCCCATCAAAACACCGAGTAGCAAGAAGTATCGGACGTGCAGGAAGTAAAAGGCAATGGTAAAAGTTACGCCCATGGTGAGCATGAGGATGCCCTGGCCAAAGAGCCACTTGCTCATCTTGAGTTCGGCGCGGCGGAGTGTGTCGTCGAGACGCTGGCGGCCGGGGACGGGCCAGAGCGAGAGGAAGAAGTCGTAGGCGCGGTCGCCTTCCAGGATGAAGTAGATGCAGAGGAAGGTGGTGGTGAGGACGTCGACGATGTGGGAGAGCCAGGCGGGAATGGCGTTGACGACGTAGGATCCGACGGCTCCGGCGAAGTTCTCGGCGCGGGCTGCCAGATCGTCTAGGTTCATTTTTTCGGCGATTGGCCAGTGCTTCATGCGGGCGACGGCGTCGGGGATGCGCTTGGGTGCGTCGTTGAGGAAGCCGCGCAGATCGCGAAGGACGGGTGGCAGGCCGAGGTCGAAGAAGATGGCGAAGGCGAGGACGCCGCCGACGAGGAGCAGGACGACGGCGACACCGCTGGAGGGGCGGTAGCCGCGGATATTGAGCGCGGTGATGCGGCGAACGACGGGCATGAGCACGACAGCGAAGAGCGCGCTGACGTAGATGATTTCGAGTTCCTGGATGATCCTGTAGCTAAGGGCTAGAAGGACAAAGAGCCCGACGGCAAAGAGCATGTGGCCGCGCACCATGGAGGGTCGAGCAGGAGTGACGACCTCGGTGACGATGGTTTGCGGCGTTTTATGCTGCGGCTTATCCGGCAGGGTGGCTCCTTCTTGCAGCACGTGCTGATGGCCTTGAATCTATCCGATGCCAACTTTTGGACAAATGGGCTGAAGATGACAGGACGATTATCGCTGGTTTTCGGAGATCGCTTGCAGGATTGCCTGATTCGTCTCTGCTGGCGACAACTCTCCGGTTGCGAGGATGTGGCGGGCGATGCGACGGAAGTGCGACTGACGCTGGGTGTAGCGGGCGCGGGCTTCTTCGGGCGAGGCAAGAACGGGGCGAATGTGCTCGGGCGAGGCGAAGCTCTGGAGCATGCAGCGGTCGAAGAGGGTCTCGAAGGGTGCGTCGAGGAAGATGACGATCGTGTTGGGGGTCTGCTCCAGCATCAGACGGTTGGTGAGCTGTTCGGGGGTTCCGCCGCCGAGGGCGAGGACTGCGTTATTGTGCGACAAGGCATTGGCCAGGGCGGTGGATTCGAGGCGGCGGAACTTGGGTTCGCCGTCGCGGGCGAAGAGTTCGGGGACCGTGGAGCCGGTGCGCTGCTCGATGTGCGCGTCGAGATCGAGGAACTCCCAGCCGAGGGATTCGGCGAGCAGGCGACCGACGGTGGTTTTGCCTGCACCCATGAATCCTGTGAGGACGATGCGACGCAGTGTAGCGGGGAGGACGATTTCGGAGGTTTTGGCGGGCTGGGTGGCGGTCATCTTCGGTCTCTCGCTATTTTATAGGTTTGAGCTGTTGGCAAAACATAAGCCGCGACCTTTGGGGTCGCGGCTCACTGGATTGGGTGAATTCTCTTTGGATTCGCTAAGAGATGCACACAAGTCCAGCCTGAGCCGCAGGGTGCCACCAATAGCTGCTGAAGCTATTGCGCGTTGCGACGGGGCTGGAATACATGCTCATTCTGTAAATGAGATTACACCCGGAGCGGGTTGGTTGCAAGGGGGCGGCAGAAAAATCTGCGGAGTTTTAGAATAGTCCGGTGAGGGTCTGACGATGGGATTGAGCGACGAAGATTTTGAGGTGATGTGTCCGGATTGTGGGGCGATGTTGAAGATTGACCCGGTAACGCGGTCGGTGATCGCGCATACTCCGGCCCCGCGGAAGAAGACGTTTGAGGATTTTGGCGCTGCGAAGCAGGCTTTGAAGGAAGCGGATGAGCGGCGGGAGTCGGTGTTTGCGAAGTCGGTGGAGGCGCAGCGCAACAGCGAGGATGTGCTGGCGAAGAAGTTTGCGGAAGCGATGAAGAAGGCCAAGGAAAGCCCGGTGACGGAGCGTCCGTTCCGCGAGTTCGACCTGGACTAGGCGGGGACTAGTCTGGCCCGGTATCATTGGCAGACTATGGCTAAGAAACTACGTTGGGGTGTCCTGAGTACCGCTAAGATTGGCTGGACAAAAGTGCTGCCGGCGATGCAGCTTTGCGAGTTTGCATCGGTGGATGCGATCGCCTCGCGCAACCTGGTGAAGGCGCAGGAGACTGCGGCGAAGCTGGGGATTCCGACGGCGTATGGCTCGTATGAAGAGCTACTGGCTGACCCGAATATCGATGCGATCTATAACCCGTTGCCAAACGACATGCACGTGCCGTGGACGATCAAGGCGGCCGAGGCGGGCAAGCATGTGCTGTGCGAGAAGCCGATCAGCCTGACTTTCGCTGAAGCAACTACGTTACGCGAGGTTCAAACGCGGACCGGGGTGAAGATCGGCGAGGCGTTTATGGTCAACACGCATCCGCAGTGGATTCGGGTGCGGGAGCTGATCACCGAAGGCCGGATTGGCGATCTGCGGGTGATGAACGGGTCCTTCAGCTACTTCAATATCGATCCGAACAACATTCGCAACAAGGTGGATGCTGGCGGCGGCGCTCTGATGGATATTGGCTGCTACATGGTCCACGCGGCGCGTTTTGCGTTTGGCGCAGAGCCGACGCGGGTGGTCTCTTCGGTCGACCGTGACCCCGTGATGGGGACGGATCGGCTAACCTCGGCGTTGATGGAGTTCTCGGGCGGGCAGGCAATCTTTAGCTGTAGCACGCAGATGACGCCGTATCAGCGGGTAAATTTTATTGGTACCAAGGGGCGGATTGAGGTGGAGATTCCTTGCAACGCTCCGCCGGACCGGCCAACGCGGTTGGTGATTGATTCGGGCGCCGATGTGTTTGGCGGCGGAATTACAGTGGAGACTTTCCCGGTCTGCGACCAGTACACGCTGCAGGGCGACGCGTTCTCGAAGGCGGTGCTGGAGGGTGGGCAAGTGCCCGTGCCGATCGAGGATGCGATTAAGAATATGGCGGTGATTGAGGCGATCTTTGCGAGCGGCAAGTCAGGCAAATGGGAGATCCCGCAGGAGAGCTAGACTTCTAGCTCTCCTACGAAACACTTAGCTATCGCAGTTGATCATGCCTCCGCCCTGGCAGTTCGGAAAGTCTGCATTTCTCGGAGCAAGGCCTCCCGAGTTGGGTGGCGGTACAGAAGGGATGACGTCCTTCGGGTCAATTCCGAGCTCGGTCGGACTGAGACCTGCAGCACTTGGCCCCACGACGACTTTAAGCGAGCCGGGGACGACGGAAAGGGCTGTCGGTGACTCTGGCAGAAGCCTTTTGACGAGGTCGTCGAAGGCTCCCTTGACGTGTGCCGAGTCGTCGCCCCCATGGGCCGTACCGGGAGTCAATCGGAAGATGAGATGCTTTTTCTTGTGGCTCGATTTCACCTCAAAGTGTGTGCCGGACCCGTCTGTAAGGGCGAGTGTGGTTGGGTGAGCTTTTGAGGCTTTGTACTCGAGGATGACTGTGATGTACATCCGGGCTTTGTCGGGCTTTTCGACCAACGGCTCGCGGCTGGTGTCGTTCACACTCCAGTAGGGAATCTGACCTGCGACGTGTACGGAGTCGGGGACTGGAATGTAGATGACGCGATCTCCCGGCAACTTCTTCGGCGTCAGCTTCTTTTTGCGGATGTAGACGAAGCTGTCGGTCGGGGGTGCGTGGGGGTTGGGCCGACGGAAGGTCTCGTCGAAGACTTCCGAACAGCTGTTGAGTTTGGCGGGGGTCCGGGTTGCGGTAAAGACTGCATCGTCTCCGAGCAGGACTGCCTCAAGCTGCGGGTCGACCGGGCTGACGAGCGGGGGATTCTCGGCCTTGGAGGTGGAATCCCAAAGTCCCATCTGGCAGACGTGCGGATCGCCAACGCAAAGAGCCATCAGGTGGCCTTTGTGACGGCCAGATTTTACGTCGCTGATAAGCCATGGTCCTTCAAACATGACGAGGATCGAATCCGGTTTGGGACCAATTTCCGAGATGACGGACTGTAGGCCGAAGCACTTGCTGAGTGGGTTTAGGGTTTGAACTGCGGAAAGAGCGCCGA
>JAYVZU010000608.1:0-9034 GCA_043783075.1 Rhodanobacteraceae bacterium | reverse complement strand
GTATTTAGGACTTTGTGAGCCCACCTCAATCGATGGGACTGATTGAGATGGGGCACCCGGGTAGGTGGGTTGGGATAGAAACGCAAATACTGAGATTCTGGCTTCGCCAGAATGACGGCTATGGGATATTTTGGCCTAAAATCAGGGCATGAGCGGACAATGGACTTTAGCAGATGTGTCTTCGCAGGTTGGCAAGCGGTTTTTGATCACAGGTGGAAATAGCGGCGTTGGGTATTACGCTGCGGTGGAACTGGCTCGGCGGGGTGCGGAGGTGGTGCTGGCTTGCCGGGATCGGGCGCGAGCTGAGGCGGCGGCGCGGCAATTGAAGGTGGATTCGGGTGGCGGCGCGGCGGAGGTGATTGAGCTGGATCTGGCTTCGTTGGATTCGGTGCGTCGGGTGGCGGAGGACTTGGTTGGGCGCGCGGTGGTGTTCGATGGGCTGATTAATAATGCTGGAGTGATGGCTCCGCCGAAGCGGCTTACGACGAAGGATGGGTTTGAGCTGCAGTTTGGGACGAATGTACTGGGCCACTACGCGCTGACTTGCCGGTTGCTGCCGATTGTGAAGGAGCGCGTGGTGACGCTCGCGTCGATTGCACATAAGAGGGGGCGGATTGCGTTTGAGGATCTGCAGTCGGAAAAGAGCTATAAGCCGATGCCGGCTTACCAGCAGTCAAAACTTGGGGACCTGATGTTTGCGATCGAACTGGAGCGGAAGCTGAGGGCGGCGGGATCGGGTGTGAGCAGTATTGCGGTACATCCGGGCGTCGCAAAGACGAGTCTATTCAAGATTGGCAACGGGAAAGGCCTGGCTCGGGCGGCGGAGGTGGTGCTGCAGACGAGCCTTGGAGTACTGTTTGCCAGCGCGGAAGATGGGGCTTTGCCGACGGTGTTTGCGGCGACCTCGCCCGATGCGGCGGGTGGCGGATACTACGGGCCGCAGGGTTTCCAGGAGATGCGAGGCGGGGATGTGGGGCCGGCATTTGTGTCTGCGACAGCGCAGGATGCCGCGGCACAGAAGAGGCTTTGGGATATTTGCGCCGACTTGACCGGGGTTTCGCTGACCAGCTAAGAACAGGACCGACCGCGGATTGGCGCGGATAAACGCGGATTAAGGACACTGCTTGATCCGCGTTTATCCGTCTTTATCTGCGGTCGGATTTTCTATTTAAGGCTGGCCGGGACCATCTCTGTCGAGAGAAGTTTGGGGTCGGAGGTCAGGTAGACGGTTTGGATTTTTGGGAACTGCTGCTCGACGAACTGGAGGGTGCGGAAGTCGAAGGACTGGACGTCGGAGCGGGACTCCATGTGGGCGTGGGTGATGGTGCCGCAGAGGGTGGTGACGAAGGTCTGGAGATCGACGGTGTGGTTGGTTTTCGGCTCTTCGTTTCCGGTGGGCTTGGTCGCGCCACCGTCGGGGAGCGGGAGGATTTTGGTTTCGAGATTGAAGTGGACACGGGCGGCATTGGCGGCGCGTGTCGCTGCGTCGGGATGTTTGCTGGAGCGGTAGAAGTCGGCGTAGAAGGCGGCGAAGCGGAAGAGTTGGTCTACCGAGACTGGCGAATAAGGACTCGCCAGATGTTCGTGGGCGGCAAAGGCGACGGCTACGGGGGATAGGGCGAAGTCGTTGCGCTGGTCGGGGAATTTTGGGTGGAGCTTGTCGCAGATGATGGTGGACTGGAGTTCGGCGAGGGTGGCGTCGCGGTGCCAGATGGCGTTGGCATAGTCGTAGGTTTGGCCGTCGGCGCGGCGGCAGGATTCGGGGTTCAGGAACTGATCGTGCCAGATGATGGAGTGGTGGTCGCTGGTGACGCCGGTGTCGGTTTCGATGGTGGTGATGAGGTTGTCGAGGCCGGCTTCGAAGGCGGGGAGCGTATTTTCGGGGCGCAGGCCGCGACCTCCGCGATGGCCCTGGACGTCGAAGTTGGCGGAGATGGTGGGGTCTGCAATGCGGGCTTCGGCGAGAGCCTGTTGGAGGAGGTCGGGACGGTCGGAGATTAATCCATCCACATGAAGTCCAATAATCTGCTTCATGCGGGCCGGGTCGTTGGTCGTCCAGGGGATGATCTTTAGTCCGAGCGCATGAATCTCGGCGACGTCAACTTTGGGGTTGGTCACGAGGAGCGAGGCGTCGACGGGCGAGAGGACTGGAAGCTCCGCGTGGTGGGCAACGGCGTGGGCCTTGGCGGCGGTCATGAGGGTGGTGAACGGATTTGGCATGGCGGCCTCGGCGGCGAGTAGGGCGGCGGCGAGCGGGATTGCGGTGCTCCAGACGATGATACGGCTCATGGCGTGGCTCCAGCAGGAGATGTCTGCTGGAGTAGGATAGCGGGAAGTTGTTGAGTGGGGATGAATTCGACTTGTGGGCTGGAGGGATTTCGCTTGTCAGGGTGGTTCGATCGGCGTGAAGATGGAGCGATGAGATGGTATGTGGGCACATTTGCGGGGCTGCTGGTGGTGGGGGCGAGCGTGATGCTTGCGGCTCAGACGCCTGCGGGCAAAGGCGGTAGCTGCGATGGGCGGCGTCGCCGGATGAACAGATTGCCGCCTGTACGGATGTGATTCAGACAGCACGTAACCCGAAGGATGTGCAGTCGAGTGTCTACCAGCATCGCGCGGGGGCCTATGCGGCAAAAGGCGATTTCGACCGGGCAATAGCTGATATGGACTCGCTTATCCAGCGCGAAGGGTCGACCGAGGGGTACAGCATGCAGGGCGCGCTGTTGCTGGCCAAGGGAGACTACGTGCGCGCGATTGCGGACTTCGACATGATCCAAAAGCTACAGCCGACGAGTTAGCGACCGGTTGTCTTGGGGGCAACAAGCTGGTGTGGTCGTCGGATTGTTGCGGATTCATCAAGGATCGACAGCAGACCGTGATGCGCTGAAAGGCGTCGGATAAGTCGATGAAAATACTGTCAGGCAGCGGTTGTTGTAAAGCTATATTCACGTTTCCAGCGTAGTTTTTACTACAAGTCAAAACGTCGACCTAAGCCCGACGACGGGCAACTCGAGCACGAAAACCACAAGACCAGTCTCTTCCTGGGTGATCTCAGGAAGATGCACTCGCGCGCTTCTCAACGACCCTATTTGAACGCTCGATCTACTAGAGCAGATGAGGAAAATCATGAATTCTCGACAGATTGTGTGCAGCGTCATTTTGACGAGCTCGCTTGTCGTCTCCGCTGCGGCGCAGACCGGAAAGAGCAGCTTGAACGGAGCGGTTTCGGACGGTCAGGGTAGCGCATTGCAGGGCGCCCAGATCTCGGTTGATCCGGGCAACACCACGGCTGTAACCGATGCGAAGGGCCAGTTTACGATTACTGCTCTGAACGCCGGTGAGTACACGGTTTCCGTGAAGTACTCCGGTTTTGAGACGAACACACGCAAGGTGACGTTGGCGGCCGGGCAGCCCGTTCGCATGGATACGACGTTGAAGATTTCGGCGACGGCCGAGAATGTGGATGTGTATGCAGGCCGCGCAGGCGGCGAGGTCGAGGCAATCAACCGGACGTTTACGGCGGACAACATCATCAGTGTGCTGCCGGCGGACGTAATTACGAGCTTGCCGAACGCGAATGTGGCGGACGCGATTGGTCGGCTGGCCAGCGTATCTTTGGAGCGGGACGAGGGCGAAGGTAAGTATGTGCAGATTCGTGGGACTGAGCCGCGTTTGACGAATACATCGATCGATGGCGTGAATATCGCAGCGGCAGAGACGGTACGGCAGATCAAGCTGGATATTATTCCGGCGGATCTGGTGGAGTCTGTGCAGATCAACAAGACGCTGCAGGCGAACATGCCGGGCGACGGTATTGGCGGATCGGTCGATCTTCGGACGAAGAGTGCGGGCGAACGCCCGACGGTCTATCTGGATTCTACGGGTGGATATACGCCGATCCTTGGCGGGCGTCCCGCGTACCAGTTTGACGGAACGTTCGGCAAGCGGTTTATGGGTGGGAAGCTGGGTATGCTGGGCGGCGGTTCGTACGACTGGAACGGCCGCGGCATCAACGACGTGGAGCCCAACCCGGTTCTGCTGGGTGGCTATGACATCCGCGACTACCAGTACTACCGGTCGCGCGTTGGATTTGCCGGGACTGTCGATTATCGCCTGAACGACAATAACAACCTGTACCTGAAGGGACTGTACGCGCTGTTCCACAACTACGGAAACCGATGGGACTACGCAGTCAACGCGACCTTTACGGCGCAGGGCCAGCCGGATGCTACGGGCAACACGTCGTTCGGCGCCGAGATCCGCCGTCCGGTGCAGGATCTAGGCAGCCTCCAACTGGGCGGTCATCACTTGAACTCGCGCTACCTCTTCAACTGGGATGTGGAGAGCTCAGTTGGCCGCACGAAGGACAATGGCTATAGCGATGCGTCTTTTGCTCCGGTCTCCTCTTCGGCGTTGAATGCAATTCAGTTTTCGCTGGATAACTCGGACCCGAAGACTCCGAAGCTGGTGGCTCCGAAGAGCGTAAACATTTACGACCCGAAGCAGTATGAGTATGTCGGTCTGCGGATCAACAACTACTACAATCCGGAGGTCGACCTGGGTTTTGGTGGATCGCTGGCGTCGAACTACTCGGTTGGCGGGCATGCGAGCACGTTTGAGGTTGGCGGACGCTTCCGCGCGGTGCATAAGTTTTCCAACCAGGACACGCGCAACTACGCTCCCACTGCGGTCTCGGGAAGTGCACAGCTTTCCATGTCGAACTTCGTCGGTAGCTTCACCGACCCAAACTACTATCAGGGGACGTATGCGTTTGGTCCCACGGTGGCCTTTGACAAGGTAACTGCGTTCACGGCGATCGTGGACACGGTTAAGAAGGACAAGCTCGGCAATAACTTCAACTTTCTAGAGAAGGTCTCAGCCGGCTACATCATGGACACAATCAATTTGGGTAAGGTCCGAGTGGTTGCGGGGCTCCGAATTGAGAACACCAACGAGAACGACGCGGGCAACACGTCGACCAGTTCGACGGTGACGTCGACAACCAAGGGTTCGTATCTTGACGTTCTGCCCAGCGCGTCGATTCGCTATGCCATTACGCCGTCGGATGGAATTCGGCTGGTGTACGGGCGTGGGCTGTCGCGTCCGCAGTTTTCAGACCTCGTGTCATTCGCTTCCGTCTCACCGGGTGGAGTGCGCACGAATACCAGCCTCGGTAATCCCAACCTGAAGGCAGAGCACGCGGATAATGTCGACTTGCTCTATGAGCGGAGCCTGAAGCCAATCGGTTTGCTGCAGGCGGGCGTGTACTACAAGCACCTCGCGGATCCGATCGTTCCAGTGACGACCAAGACGGGGACCAACACGTTCACGACGATGCCGGGCAACGCCGGGAGCGCGTACGTGTACGGCTTCGAGATAGCGTTCCAGCAGCACTTTACCTACTTGCCTGGTCTGCTAAACGGCATGGGCCTTTCGGCGAACTACGGGTACTCGTCGTCGCAGGTAACAGTCCCGAAGATCAACTCGGATGGAACCGGCAATGCACTTGGCCGCACGGATTCGCCTGCACTTCTGCGTCAGGCACCACACACCTGGAACATTAGCCCGACCTACGACAAGAAGAACTTGTCGATGCGGCTGGGACTGACGCACAACGCAGCGAATATCTTCCAGTACCAGTACGCAGACTCGCAGGCGGGGCCGGTAGTGTTTGCGGGCGGCGACCCGACGAGCAACTCTGGCTATACGGCAAGCGGTGGTGGTCTAACGGGTCCGAACGGCGATATCTACCTTTACTCGCACCTTCAGGTGGACGTGCAGGCCAGCTATAAATTACCAAAGGGCTTTACCGCCGTTGCGTACGGCCTAAACCTGAACAACGAAGTCTTCGGATTCTACGTAGGCAACGTCAACAACCCCTATCAGCGCGAGTTTTACCGCCAAACCTTCGGCGGCGGACTGCGATGGTCGCCGGTTAGCCATAAGTAACAAACCAATAACGCAAACAAAGAAGCGTACCAGCCAGAGGTTTGGCCGGTACGCTTCTTTGTTTGGGACGAAAGCAACAGCGCCCTTGCGCCGGGCAGGCGCCACTTCGTGGGGTATACGACGCGACGCGTGGAGTGACTATGACTTTCCGGCTAGCTGCCGTAGGACGTATTGCAGGATGCCGCCGTGCTGGTAATAGAGGATCTCCTGCGGGGTGTCGATACGGACTGTCGCCGAAAACTCAATGGTCTTGCCGACTTCATTTTCAGCCACGACGCAGAGAATCTTGCCGTCGGCGAATTTGCTGTCTAGCATGTCCTTCAGACCGACGATGTCGAAGATCTCTTCACCGGTGAGGTGGAGCGATTCAGCCGACTGGCCGGGCAGGAACTGCAGTGGCAGGATTCCCATGCCGACAAGGTTGGACCGGTGGATGCGTTCGTAGCTCTCGGCTACAACGAAGCGGATGCCGAGCAGGCGGGGACCCTTGGCGGCCCAGTCGCGCGACGAACCGGAGCCGTATTCCTTGCCGGCGAGAATCGCGAGGGGGGTGCCGCGCTCGGCGTACACCACCGATGCGTCGTAGATGGACATTTGCGTGAGCTCGGGGAGCAGACGGGTTACGCCACCCTCCGTTCCCGGTGCCATCTTGTTGCGCAGCCGGACGTTAGCGAAGGTTCCACGGACCATGACTTCATGGTTGCCGCGGCGCGAGCCGTAGCTATTGAAGTCTGCCGGTGCGACGCCGTTCTCGGTGAGGTATTTGCCAGCAGGACCGTTCAGTTTGATGGATCCAGCGGGCGAGATGTGGTCGGTGGTGACGGAGTCTCCGAGTACCGCGAGACAGCGTGCGGCCCGAATGTCTTCTACCGGGGCCGGGGTAGCGGGCATGCCGTCAAAGTACGGAGCCTTGCGGATGTAGGTGGAGTTCGACTCCCATCCGTAAGTGTCACCCATCGGAAAGGTGAGGTTCTGCCAGTTCTGGTCGCCGTCGCTGACGGTGCTGTACTGGTGCTTGAACATGTCTGCGCCGATGGAGTTGAGTACGGTTTCGGCGACCTCGGCCTGGGTGGGCCAGATGTCCTTGAGGAAGACGGGTTGGCGGGCGTGGTCGTAGCCGACGGGCTGGGTGGCGAAGTCGTGGTTGATGGTGCCGACGAGCGCGTACGCGACGACGAGCGGCGGGCTCATCAGGTAGTTGGCGCGGACCTCGGGGGAGATCCGGCCCTCGAAGTTGCGGTTACCGGAGAGGACCGAGACGGCTACGAGGCCGTGGTCTTCAATCGACTTCGAGACGTCGGTCGGCAGTGGGCCCGAGTTGCCGATGCAGGTGGTGCAGCCGTAGCCGACGGTGTTGAAGCGGAGCTTATCGAGATACTGCGTGAGGCCGGCCTTGTTGTAGTAGTCGGTGACGACGCGGGATCCGGGGGCTAGCGAGGTCTTGACCCACGGTGGGGTGCTGAGGCCCTTTTCTACTGCCTTCTTGGCCAGCAGGCCAGCGGCGAGCATGACGTAGGGGTTCGAGGTGTTGGTGCAGGAGGTGATCGCGGCGATGACGATGCTGCCGTGGTCGAGATATTGGTCGGGGTCGACGCCGTAGCGGGACTTGACGCTTGAGACGGGAGCCTCGATGTGGCCGCCGATGGTGGTGAGAGTCTCTGCGTGTGGTGCGCCGATGGAGCTGGTGGGGTCGCCGGCGAGCGAGGCGTGGCCGCCTTCGCCCTCCCACTCGACGACCTGGCGCGCGGCGGACTTGTTGCCGGCGGGGCCGAGCAGGTTGGGGAGTTGTTCGGCAAAGCTGGATGCAGCAGCGGAGAGGAGGACGCGATCCTGGGGGCGCTTGGGTCCTGCGACGCTCGGTTCAACGGTGCTCAGGTCGAGGGAGAGAGTCGCGGAGTAAACGGCTTCCGGGGATTCAGACGTGTGGAACAGACCCTGGGCGCGCATGTAGGCCTCGACCATGGCGATGTGCTCTTCACTGCGGCCGGTCAGGCGTAGGTAGTTCAGGGTTTCCTTGTCGACCGGGAAGATGCCGCAGGTAGCGCCATACTCGGGGGCCATGTTGGCGATGGTGGCGCGGTCGGCGAGCGGGAGGCCGGAGATGCCGTCGCCGTAGAACTCGACAAACTTGCCGACGACGCCGAGCTTACGGAGCGCCTCAGTCACGGTCAGTACGAGATCGGTGGCGGTGGTGCCTTCCTTTAGCTTGCCGGTCAGCTTAAAGCCCACGACCTGCGGGACGAGCATGGAGACCGGCTGGCCAAGCATGGCGGCCTCTGCCTCGATACCGCCGACGCCCCAACCGAGCACGCCCAGACCGTTGACCATGGTGGTGTGGGAGTCGGTGCCGACGAGCGTGTCGGGATAGGCAGTGATTGAGCCGTCAGGGCCCGGTTGCGTGGTGAAGACGACGCGGGCGAGGTACTCGAGATTGACTTGGTGGCAGATGCCCATGCCGGGCGGTACGGCGGAGAAGTTGTTGAAGGCGGACTGGCCCCACTTCAGGAAGGCGTAGCGCTCGCGGTTGCGCTGGAACTCGAGCGCGGAGTTCATCTCATATGCGGTTGCAGTTCCGAACTCGTCGACCTGTACGGAGTGGTCGATGACGAGCTCCGCGGGCTGCAGCGGGTTGATCTTCTCGGGGTCGCCGCCGAGGGTGCGCATGGCGTCGCGCATGGCGGCCAGGTCGACGATGGCGGGGACGCCGGTAAAGTCCTGCATCAGGACGCGGGCGGGCATGTAGGCGATCTCGCGGGAAGGCTCGGCGGTGGCGTCCCACTGGGCGAGGAAGCGGATGTCGTCAGCGGTGACGGTGCGGCCATCTTCGTGGCGGAGCAGGTTTTCGAGCAAAATGCGGAGCGAGAACGGCAGCTTGCTAAGGTCGTACTCGCTGAGCGAGGCGAGGGAGAAGTAGGTGACGGTGTCAGCGCCGGAGGTGAGGGTGGATTTCGAGCGGAAGGAGTCGGGGTGCTGGGCGATATTCATCGTGGGTCCTCTGGCGCGGGGGCGCGGGGTGGCTGCTGCGGTACGTCCGCAAGCGTACAGATGTCGGAGAAAAGCGTATCAGGAAGTGAGGAGATTATGC
>JAYVZU010000607.1:0-3004 GCA_043783075.1 Rhodanobacteraceae bacterium | reverse complement strand
TCGGCCCAGTCGGGGCTCATCCATCGGCCCGTTGCGCTGTTGAAGTATCTTGCGGCGAAGTAGTCGTTGCCTGTTTCTGCGTCGTGTTCTTTGCCGGTATTAAGGTGCGCAAACTGCGCAAAGTCTGGAGCAGAATCGTAGGTGAAGTCGGCTAAAATCGTAGTCATTGCTCGGCTTTTGACACCTCAGTGCGGGCAATGGCTGCCAGGCGATCCGCTCGAAAGAGGAAAGACCATTTGCTGATCGCTCCGTCGGGGAGAGCCGACCAAGAGTAAAACTCGACATGGATGTCCCCATCGACCATTGTTGTGACTGGCGGAGAGGCCACTTTTTGCATTAGTGCTTGCGTGGATTGTGAAGTCGACTGGATATCTCCATACACTTGAAGAGTATCCGAACATTTGGCCGTAAGAAGTGCAACGGCCTGCGCATCAGCTTTAGTCAAGGGAGTTGCATCCACCGACTTCAGAAATTCATTGATCACTGGCAGAGATTGTTGAGGATGACCTGGCGTACAGACGTACAACGTATTCCTGTAGAGAAGTGATCCGAATGAAGTCTGATCTGCCTCAACATTGATCCGCTTCTTATCTTTTGGCGGGTTTGTATAAGAAAACCAAGTGAGCAGCCCATTTTCGCCGTTGAGATGGAACTTGGAGGCCCCTGGATAGAATTTGATCTTCAGGCTGTCAATGTGCTCCGAATCATCTTGCGCAGCCAGGACAGCCCTAATGCGTTTCGGGGCAGACGAATGCGCAGCCGATGTGTCCGTGATGACGGTAAATGTCGCGACCCTGTCCTGGGCAAATCCAGCAGTGGCGGCAAGGCAAAGGAGCAGACATGTGAAGAGCTTCATTGGGGTTTCTCCGGGTCGTAGTGATACCCATAAGTGCCCAAAACGTCACGCATCTCGGCATCTGTCTTTCCCGTTGTGCCTGTGACGGTTCTGCTTAGTGAAGTGCCGGGAGAGAGAGGTTGCGTACCGCTCATTGCCGCAGCTGTTGCGTCTTGATTTCGGAAGGCAGCGGCCTCTTCGCCAAAACCGCCGTGAGGGGCGAGATTGTTGAGCCCTCCGCTCAAATGACCACCGGGGTCTGCGAGTCCGGCTTCGACATGCGTAAACTCGTGCGAACCGGCCGTGGAAAGATCCGTGGGATTACCAATATTGATCGCCTTCTCGTTGGTATTGAAAGTAATGCTCCCGCTAACGCTTGCGAGCTTTCCGCCCTGCGAGCTAAAGCTAAATTTCGTGTCGCCGAACTTCGTGTCGCTCTTTAGGTCGCCGAATCCTACCGAGACAATTCCCTTGGCTTTGCCGATAGCTTCATAAGCTTTCCATGCCCCGGCCCCTTGCGACTTCACTCCGGCTTCAAATGATTTCTGGAGCTGTTCCTTTGTCACTTTGTCGTTTCCGTTGAATTGCCATTCATGCCCGTCCCGATCAATCCTCGACAAAGGATTGTTTCCGACGTAAGCATAGAGATTAAGGCTTTGCGGATCACCCAACTTGGCATATGGGACCGGCATCACCTTCGCACTCCAATCAGGGCTCATCATTCTCCCCATTGAGCTGGCGTAGTACCTGGCGCCGAAGTAGTCGAGGCCTGATTCTGCGTCACGCTCTTTGCCGGTGAAGTGGGATCCTGAAAAACGCACTCTGGTTGCACAAACGCCAGAGATCGTCATAAGCGTAAACCTCCGTCGTACGAGTCGTCGCAGGCTTCGGTGACGCGGTCCTGTGCGCCATTTATGGTGTTTGCCCGAGCGCACCTCTAGTCCGTGAAACGACTTGGACGGCGCATTCGTTGAGGCTTCGTTCCCAGCACGAGCCGTCACTGCTACCAAGCTCACGACCGTCCTTTAACGAGAACTCGACTTTGTAGAGTACTTTGGTGCGTCCGTTGACTTTTTTCCAACCGACGTTGGTTGGAATCCTTACGATCAAAATACGCGGCTTATGTGCAACCTCCAGCGTAAAGTCAGGAGATTTACTGAAGTCGTGCTTCATGGCATCGCAGAGTCTAGCTGTCAACCCATCATCTCCGTTGCACAAGACCGAAACGGGTACTGGCTTGGCAGGTATATCGGCAACCCGAGCTTCGGGTGTTTGTATTGCGAGCATCATGAATAACGTCGTCACAAGCATCATTGGCATGTCGTTTGTCCATTCGAAGTTGTGCAGTGCTTAGTCGTAGGGTTCTGATTTGCTTCCTGCAATTGCCCGGGCTTCAATGTTGTGCCAGGTCGGCTCGACATTATATTTGTCTCGTCATAGCCAGGTGCTGGAGGAGTCACGCGATTACCGTTTTGGTCCACGCCCTCCACATATTTGTCCTTGAGCCCAGCGAAATGTAGGTCTTCATGTGGGCCCGCATCGTTATCTCCAGTATTCCGACTGTCGATATGGCCTTTGTCTCCGCCCAAGCGGCTCACGCATTCTCCCGCGCCGCCGCACATCGCGGTGTCTTGGCGGGGGCTGATGTCGAGTGTGTTCATGACGCCTTGGACAGGTGTTTTCGTGTAAATGACTTTGATGCTCGTGTTCGGATCTCCAGTTTGAAGATGGTTGTCGCGCTGTAAGATCTGGTGGACCCTCTCTTTTGTGGCTCCGCGCCCCGTCATATGTACAGGAATGAGAATGGTTACGTGGCCGGTTGTTGGATCCACGATCCGTAGTGCATCGTGGCCATCTTCGTCGACGCTCGTCAGCGGATTGTTCTCTACATAGCTGTAGAGATTGAGCGTTTGTGGGTTGTCTAGTTTCGCATACGGTACAGGGTCAGCTTTGGCGGACCAGTCAGGCGACATGAACCTTCCCATCGCACTACTATAGTAGCGCGCCCCGAAGTAGTCGTTGCCTGTTTCGTTGTCTCTTTCTTTGCCGGTGAAGTGATTTTCGGTGGGGTCGGTGCAGTTTCCTGATGCGGTCAGCCCGTTGCTGAATTGCAGGCTTATGTAGGTGGAGACGCAGCCGTTGGCCCCGACCTCGGCTCGCTTAGTGCCG
>JAYVZU010000606.1:0-3004 GCA_043783075.1 Rhodanobacteraceae bacterium | reverse complement strand
GATGCGACCGAACTACAGAAGCGACTTGGCCAGCATCTGCGCGACATCGCTCTCGACGGAAACTGGAACGACGAGATCCTCACGCTCCAACGAATCGTCCGTGCGACCGGGCGCGCGGAGCGTGATTCGAAGGGCAAGGTGAAGAGCTTCAACACTGAGAACGTCTCCCCTAAACTTGCCGGCGACCTTGCCCGCTCCGTCCTGACCGGCACAGCCTATCCGCAATCTCTGCTGACAACGATGCTTCGCCGCATCCACAGCGATGGTGAGGTGGCGTATGCCCGTGTCGCTGCCATCAAGGCCTGTCTCCTCAGAAACTCCCGCTTGCGCGGCAATCCGTTGGAGGTTTCCACAATGCTCGACCCAAACAATACCGACCCTGCCTACTGCTGCGGCCGCGCCTTCGCCCTACTTGAGATCATCCAGAAAGATAGCGCCGGTGAGGGACTGAACAGAACCATTAAAGACAGTTACTTCTCCTCCGCCAGCACGACGCCGTCCCTGGTATTTCCTCGCCTGTGCCGCCTGAGCCAGCACCATCTCGCCAAGCTCGATACCGGCCATCGAATTCATCGCGAGAAGCAGCTTGGCGAGGTCCTGAACCACCTCACCGTCTTCCCGCGTCTCCTCTCACTGGAAGATCAGGGCAAGTTCGTCCTCGGCTACTTCCACGAAACCAAAGACGTCTACACGAGCAAGAAAGACAAGGAAGAAGGAGCCTCCTAATGAGCACGCCCATCCAGAATCGCTACGACTTTGTGTACTTTTTCGATGTGACCGATGGCAACCCAAACGGCGACCCGGACGCTGGCAACCTGCCACGCATCGACCCCGAGACCAACCAGGGACTAGTTACGGATGTCTGCCTGAAGCGCAAGATTCGGAACTTCGTGGCTGAAGCGCATGGAGAAGAATCAGGGCATCGAATCTACATCCGTGAGAAGGCTGTGCTCAACTCGCTTCATAACGAGGCATATCTCAAGCTGGAACTCAAATCTGAGTCGAAGAAGCTCCCCAAGGACGAACAGAAGGCTAAGGAGCTTACAGACTGGATGTGCCTAAACTTCTTTGACATCCGTACCTTCGGTGCCGTGATGACGACCGAAGTGAACTGCGGACAAGTGCGCGGCCCCTTGCAACTGACTTTCTCGCGCAGCATCGATCCCGTCGTAACGGCGGAGTTCGCCATCACGCGCTGCGCCGTCACCAATGAGAAGGACGTGGACAAGGAGCGCACCATGGGCCGCAAGTTCAACATTCCCTACGGCCTCTACCGTTGCCACGGCTTCATCAATGCAAAGCTGGCTGAGAAGACCGGCTTCACCGAGGATGATCTCCAGTTGTTGAAACAAGCGCTAAACCTTATGTTCGAGAGCGACCGATCCGCTGCCCGAGGCCTGATGGCCCCAGTGCGCTGCATCGCATTCCGTCACAAATGTGCATGCGGTAACGCTCGGGCGGACCAGTTGTTTTCGCAGGTCACAGCAAAGTTGCTGCCGGAGGTCAAGGAGCAGGGACGTCCACCACGTTCGCGGCTAGATTATGCCATCGAGTTTAGCGGCGAGCTGCCCGAAGGAATTACGAAGGAAGAATGGGTTCTGCCTGTATAGGGTAATTGCGACAGGAGTTCCTACATGGCGACTTTTAACTCTGAAGCCGATGACGACGCGCTGCCGATCAGTGGGCTGCAGCATCTTGCCTTCTGTCCGCGTCAGTGGGCCTTGATCCATCTGGAGCAGATCTGGGTTGAGAATGTTCGTACGGCCGAAGGGCGGTTACTGCACGAGCGTGCTGACCTTCCCGGCGAGAGCCGTCGTGCCACCGTTCGCACGGTGCGTGGGATGTGGCTTCGTTCGGACCGGCTGCGCCTAACAGGCCGCGCCGACATCGTTGAATTCATGCCACAGCCTTATCCCGTGGAGTACAAGCGTGGAAAGAGCAAGCCCAACGACTGCGATACCGTCCAACTCTGCGCCCAGGCGCTTTGCCTGGAGGAGATGTTGCAGACCACGATTGAGCGAGGTGCGATTTTCTACGGCAACCCAAGACGGCGGTTGGAAGTTGACTTCACACCGGAGCTGCGCGCCAGAACGGAAGAACTCTCTGCCACCATGCACCGCCTGTACCGAAGTCGCATAACACCCGCGGCGACTCCGGGGCCCTACTGCCGCAACTGCTCACTGGTCGATGTGTGTCTGCCAGAGGCCACCTCTCATGACGACGCTGCGCGGTGGGTCACGCTACAACTGCGCTCTCTGCAGCAGGAGGTATAGTTCCGCCGAATGCGTAAACTTCTCAACACACTCCATGTGATGACTCAAGGTGCCTATCTGCATCGCGACGGCGAGACGGTCGCAGTCAAAGTTGGTGACGAGCTAAAGCTGCGTATTCCTGTGCATACGCTTGAAGGGCTGGTGTGCTGGGGCCGGGTTTCCTGTAGCCCCCCTGTGCTTGGGTTGTGTTGCGAGCGGGGCGTGGGAATTTCGTTCCTCTCCGAGCAGGGAAGGTTTATCGCCCGCGTCAATGGCCCAGTCTCTGGCAACGTACTGCTACGAAGGCAACAATATCGGATAGCCGATGGCGAGAGCAATGCGCTTCCCATCGTGCAAAATATCGTAGCGGCCAAGATCGCCAACAGCCGGGTTGTGTTGTTGCGAGCAGCTCGCGAGATGGTCGATTCAATCCGGGAGAAGGAGTTGCGTGATGCGGCGAACCGACTATCCTGGGCCGGGTTGGAAGCTTCGAGGGCAAGTTCTATTGACGAAGCGCGCGGACACGAGGGCATGGCAGGTCAAGCATATTTTTCGGTCTTCGACCAGATGATCGCTGGCGATCGAGAGGCGTTTCGCTTCGACGGTCGATCACGTCGCCCACCGATGGATCGTGTCAATGCTCTCCTTTCGTTTGTGTATGCTCTGCTTCGCCACGACATCGAATCCGCGCTGGAGAGTGTCGGCCTTGACCCTGCAGTCGGCTTCCTCCACACCGACCGCCCCGGGCGTCC
>JAYVZU010000605.1:0-3017 GCA_043783075.1 Rhodanobacteraceae bacterium | reverse complement strand
CTACAAGACGCCGCTCATCTGCAACGAGGCCGTCGACTTCGCCAGCGCCGGTAGCTGGGGAGCCGTATCGTCGTGGGAAGCCAAGGATGGAACTCGCTGGGTTCTCGTGCCGTTCTGGGGTCCGAAACACTCCCAGATGAGGTTCCCCATCACCAACACGCCCAACACCAAAGAGGGCGGCGTAGCAGCCTTCAAACTGGTCGAAAAGGCCGGCAAGCCGGTCTTCGATCCCGTCTGGGTCTCTCGCGATATGTTCCGCGGAGAGCCACCCATCATCGCCAACGGCATCGTCTTTTCCTGGGGCAGCGGAGACGATACCTCGCAGGTCTGGCCCGATATCGGCCTGAACTTCGACTCCACCAACCGCGTCCTCACCGCCAAACACGCAACCCTCTACGCCCTCGACGCCGAGACCGGCAAAGAACTCTGGTCCAGCGGAGACACCATGACCAGCTTCAACCACTTCACCTCGGTCACCGTCGCCAACGGCAAGGTCTATCTCAGCACCTACGACGGCAAGGTCTTCTGCTTCGGCCTCTCCTAACCAACCTCCGGGTGCCCCATCTCAATCGCAGCCCCACCGCGATTGAGGTGGGCTCTCCATAAGCCGCACCGCTCTTTTTGTTTGTCATCCCGTAGGGATCTGCTTTTGTCTTCGCTCCATCCCTTCACAAAATCCCGCCCCAAAACAGAATGCCCATCTTCGAAACCGGTGTCGAAGATGGGCACATTTGCCTGAGAGAAATAGAGAATAACGAAGAATCTACACCCATTCCGGCCCACAGTACACAGGCATTTTTCGCCTGTGTCAGCGAAGCTACAAAGCCCTTCGCGGAGCTTTCAACTACTATGGTCCCCATGTCCCGTCTCGCAAGCAATCTCCGCCTTCTGGCTCTGGCCTGCCTCACGCTCGCACTTCCCGCGCTAGCCCAGCAGCCGTTCCAAACTCTCCTCGTCAACGTCGACCACCGCTCCACCGTCTCGCTCAACGGCGACTGGCACTACCTCGTCGATCAATCCCCCTTCCGCGCCCTCTACACCGCCAAGGGCGAGATCAACGACAAGTCATACTCCATGAACGACCACCCGCACATCGTAGGCCCGCACAACGAGGAGTACGACTTCTCCTCCGCCCCCACCCTCAAAGTTCCCGGCGACTGGAACACCCAGGTCCCCCAACTCTTCAACTACGAGGGAGTCGTCTGGTATCAGCGCGACTTCGACGCCCAACCCAAACCCGGCACCCGCACCTTCCTCCACATCGGTGCCGCCAACTACCGCTCCCACGTCTGGGTCAACCAGAAGCGCGTCTGCGACCATGAAGGCGGCTACACGCCCTTCGACTGTGAAGTCACCGCCGTCCTGCATCCCGGCAGCAACTTCGTCGTCATCGCCGTCGACGCGACGCGTCTGGTCGACGGTATCCCCTCCGTCGGCATCGACTGGATGAACTACGGCGGCCTCACCCGCGACGTCTCCCTCGTCACCGTCCCCACCGCCTTCATCGACGACTACGACGTCCACCTCGCCCACGGCTCTGCATTCGACCCCAAGAGTAAGGAACTCACTGGCTACGTCCACGTCCTCAACGCTCCCGCCGGAACCGCGGTCAATATAGACATCCCCGAAGCCGGCGCAAAGACCACCGTCCAGACCAACGCCGAAGGCACCGCTACCTTCACCATCAACGCCACCAGCCTTACGCTCTGGTCACCAGAGACCCCCAAGCTCTACAAGGTCAACCTCGCATCCGGCGCGGGGATAGGTGAAGACAAGCTCTCCGACGACATAGGCTTCCGCGACATCCGCGTCGATGGAACCCGCATCCTGCTCAACGGCAAAGCCATCTTCCTGCAGGGTGCCAACATGCACGCCGAAGCCCCCGTCCGCGGTGGCCGCGCCAACACCGACCAGGACATCGCCACCATCTTCAGCTACCTCAAGGAGATGAACGCCAACTTCGTCCGCCTCGCCCACTACCCCCACGACGAGCGCATGACCCGCACCGCCGACCGCGACGGCATCATGGTCTGGTCCGAGATCCCCAACTGGCAGCGCATCTCCTTCGACAAGCCCGAGGTCTACGCCAAAGACGTCGTCATGCTCAAGGAGATGATCCGCCGCGACCGCAACAAGGCCTCCGTCATCCTCTGGTCTGTCTCGAACGAAACCCCCAACAACCCCGACCGCACCCGCTTCCTCACCGACCTCGCCAACGAAGCTCGCCGCCTCGATCCCACCCGCCCCATCACCTCCGCCATCATCGGCCCCAAACCCAAAGGCTTTGAGATGGTCAACGACGACCCCCTCTGCGCCGCCCTCGACGTAGTAGGCCAGAACGAGTACATCGGCTGGTACGAGGGCGTCCCCGAAGACGCCGACAAGATGCACTGGACCTTCCCGAACAAGCCCATCATCATGACCGAGTTCGGCGCCGAAGCCAAGCAGGGAAATCACGGCGCCACCAACCAGCGCTGGACCGAGGAGCAGCAGGTCTACGTCCTCCAGCACCAGTTCATCATGATCGCCAAAATCCCCAACCTCCGCGGCACCACCCCCTGGGTCCTCACAGACTTCCGCTCCCCCACCCGCAACATCCCCAAGCTCCAGGACGGCTACAACCGCAAGGGCCTCATCGCCGAAGACGGCAAAAAGAAACAGGCCTTCGCCCTCTTCCAACAAGCCTACAAAGACCACACCCTGGGCAAACCCGAATAGTCTTTGTCATTCCGCAGCAAAGCGAAGGAATCTGCTTTTGCCGTTCCCGCCGGGTGCCCCATCTCAATCGCGGCCCCACCGCGATTGAGGTGGGGTCTCCACCTTCCACCCACCCACAACCGTCATTCTGGCGCAGCCAGAATCTCAGTATTTGCTTTCGCACTCGCCTCACCCACCCAACAATTCACGTCATTCTGAACGAAGCGAAGAACCACGGTATTTCGTCGATGTTTTTGGTCGTCGCCTCCACCTCACCAACCGCGTGACTTCTCTCAAAAATCAGCATAAACTAGCGGTAG
>JAYVZU010000604.1:0-9076 GCA_043783075.1 Rhodanobacteraceae bacterium | reverse complement strand
TGTCGGCGTGGGAGCCGATGACGTTGGCGTAGTAGGGGTGTTCCTTGGGGAACAAGAGGTGCTGGACCTGCTCATCGGCGACCTGGTAGGGGCGGCCTTCGCCCTGGCGGCGCTCGTTGCGGACGACGTCGCGCTGGTTGGCGAGCTTGACGCGGTCGAGGCCTTCGAGCAGGAAGCCCATGCGGTCGGATTCGAGCCAGAGGCCGAGCTCGAGCTGGTTGGCGGGCAGGGTCTCGAAGTAGTTGGTACGGTCGAAGCTGGTGGTGCCGTTGACGTCGGTTGCGCCGGCACCGTCGACGATCTTGATGTGGGCCTTTTCGCCGACGTGTTCGGAGCCCTCAAACATCATGTGTTCGAAGAGGTGGGCGAAGCCGGTGCGGCCGGCGCGCTCATTCAGCGGGCCGACGTGGTACCAGAGGTCGACGGCGACCAGGGGGAGGCGGTGGTCTTCGTGGGTGATGACGGTGAGGCCATTGGGCAGGGTGTACTTTTCGAACTTGATCTCGGGCAGCTTGAGCGGCTTGGCGGGTGGTGCGGCGAAGGCGGCGCTGGTGAAGGCAGTGGCGAGAAGGCCGGTCAAGACTGTCGAACGAAGGGAAAGGCTCATGGATCCTCTTGGGGTGCGGGGGTGATGGATCGGTCGATCTGGAATAGGTACCGTCACAGTATGGTAAATGTTCCGTACTGCGTCGCGATATTATCCGCAGACCGAGTGGGTTGGGCGTGAGTTTTCCGGCGCGTGGACAAACGGGATGCGATACCCTGAGGACATCACACCTTTTTACTGGAGAATCCCCGATGCGCTTTCGCGTGTGTACCCTTGCCGCATTTTGCCTGTTGATGCCGCTGTCTTTTCTCTCAGGTTCCGCGCAGCAGAAGCCGTGGCCGATTCGAGCAGTTATCGTGGCGACGTTTGAGGTTGGAAACGATACGGGGGACGCGCCGGGGGAGTTTCAATTCTGGGCCGAGCGCGAGCATCTGGATGAGGTGATTGAGTTTCCGGGTGGCGTTCACGCTTTGCGGACTAATAAAGAACACACCGTTCTGGGGATGGTGAGCGGGACGACTCTGGTGAATGCGACGGCCTCGATGATGGCTTTGGGGCTCGACCCGCGGTTCGATCTGACGCATGCGTATTTTTTGCTGAACGGGATTGCGGGAGTAGACCCGAAGGTGGCGTCGATTGGGTCTGCGGCTTGGGCGAGCTTTGTAATCAACGACGTGGCGCGGCAGATTGATGCTCGGGACGCTCCGGCGGACTGGCCGTACGGATTCTTCCCGGTGGACGCGAAGAGTCCGACACCGGCGGCAGTTCATGCGGCGGGATGGTTTCGGACGAACTCCTATCCGCTGAATGCGAAGCTGACCGCGTGGGCCTTTGCGCAGACGAAGGATTTGAAGCTGGCGGACGATCCGAAGGTTGCGGCCTATCGTGCGGAGTATACGACGTATCCGAACGCTCAGCGACCGCCGTTTGTGGTGATGGGGGATAGCTTTGCGTCGGACTACTTCTGGCATGGCAAGGTGATGACGGAATTTGCGCGGAACTGGGTGCGGCTGTACACGGACGGTAAGGGCGAGTTTGTGATGACGGAGATGGAAGATGCGGGCTTTATGGGCGCGATCGAGCGTCTGCAGGCGATGCACAAGGTCGATACCAAACGCGTGATGGTGCTTCGGACGGGCAGCAACTATACAGAGCCGAGACCGGGGCATACGGCAGTGGAATCTGTGACCGAGCAACACCCCGGGACGAGGCTGGCGCTGGAATCGGCTTGGCTGTGTGGGAGCACGGTGCTGAACTGGATATTGAACCACTGGGATACGACGGCGGGGACGATTCCGGGGAACTGATCGCTACGGAGTGACAACGGTGAAGCCGGCGAGGGTGGCGGCTTCTGCGAGGCGGATGTCGGCGGTGATGAAGGTGCGGCGGACCGGCCTTTTCTGGCACCAGGTTAATGCGGCAGCAAGTTGGAGGGCATCTGCTGAGCGTAGGGGATATGTGTCGATTAGGTCCGCTGCTCGATCGCGCAATTCGTCGATGGGGAGAATCTGGTGCCACCCGCGCTGCAAACTGGAAAGCTGGTCTGAAGCTCTACGAAGATCGGTGGAGCTAATGGTCCCGAAGCGATTCATCCGTGCGAAAGATCCTCGAACCTCGACGAGTGACGCCCACCACACGATCTGAGAAAACTGACGCAGCAGACGACGCGCGGCACCACTTTCCGGCTCATCGACGCAGAGCGGAACAATTGCGCTGGAGTCCCAGAATGCAGGTATTCGGACTACCAACCCTCGTTCCGATCATCCAGAAGTGCCTGAGTTGCAGCGTTGTCGGGAGCCCCCGGGGCAAGTTGACCGAGCGGCTTCGCGAGGAATTCTTCGACGTCGAAGGGCCTTTCAGGTAAACGCATGATTCCGGCAGCCACGAGCGCCAAATCATCATCAGACACATCGTCGGTAACCAGCGGCATCAATCGCGCTACCGGACGGTTGCGGTCGCGGATGATGATCTCCTCGCCAGCCTTGGCGTAGGTGATGTAGGTGCTCAGCCGATTTTTCAACTCTGCGATGTTGACGGTGCGCATGGGTGACCCCTCATGGCTATTATAGCTATATGTGTGGGCGCTACTTCAGCAACTCGGATAAGCAGAAGATTGCGGAGATGTTTCAGCTTCGCGACGCGCCGGATTTCGCGTTGGCCGCGAACTACAACATTGCGCCGACGACGTTTGAGCCGGTGGTGCGGATTGGGCGGGACTCTGGCGAGCGAGAGCTGGAGTTGATGCGGTGGGGATTGGTGCCGCACTTTGCGAAGAGCCTCGCGGACTTCAAAGGGTTTTCGACCTTCAACGCGCGGGCGGAGACGCTGCTGACGTCGGCGACGTGGCGGGTGCCGTTCAAGAAGCGGCGGTGCTTGATTCCGGCGGATGGGTTTTACGAGTGGAGGAAGCTGGATGACTCGCCGAAGCCGGCGAAGGAGCCGTACGCGATTACGCTGACGAACGGTGAGCCCATGGCGTTTGGTGGACTATGGGATGCGTGGAAGGATGCAGATGGGACGTGGTTGCAGAGCTTCTCGATCATCACAACGGAAGCTAATGAGATTATGACGACGATTCACAACCGCATGCCGGTGATTGTGCCTCGGAGGGATTGGGTGGAGTGGCTGGATCGGGATGACAGTCTGCCACCGCCGGTTCATTTGTTGCGGCAGTATTGTTCGGATGGAATGCGGGTTGCGAGGTGTAATCCGAAGGTGGGGAACGTGCGGAATAATGGGCCGGAGATGTTGAATTCGATCTAGAACTGGGTCTAAGTGCGGGGGGCTTTTGCGACGTGGCGGTAGGTGGGTTCGAAGCCGAGGTTGCGGGCTGTGTCTAGCATCTCGTCGAATTTGAGGCTGATGGTGGCGCCGGCTTTTTGGGTGACTTCGTCCTCTATGGGCAGGTCGAAGTCGTCGGCTCCGTAGAGCAGGCCTTCGAGGGCGCGGGCGTTCTGGGTGAGGACTGAGGTGCGGATGCGGGGGACGTTGTCGAGGTAAATACGGCTTAGGGCGAGGTGGCGCAGATACTCCTGCGTCGTGATTTCGATTCCGCCGATTTGCGTGAAGTAGGGCTTGAAGGTCCAGCAGAGGAAGCTTACTAGTCCGCCGGTTTGATCTTGAAACTGGCGCGTGCGGTCGAGGTGTTCGATGCGCTCTGCTATGGTCTCGTCGAAGCCGATGACCATGGTGGTGGTGGTGTTGAGGCCGGATTCGACGATGGCTTTCTGGGCCTCGAAATATTGGGCTACGGTGTATTTGAACTTGCTGTGGCGACGACGGAAGTCTTCGGTGAGGATCTCGGAGCCGCCGCCGGTGATCCAGCGGACGCCGGATTGCTTGAAACGTTGGGCGGATGCGGCGTAGTCAAGTTTGGCGTGGTCGGCGAGGTACATGAACTCGGCGATGGTGAGGGCGTAGAACTCCAATGCATCACCGTAGCGGGCGCGGATGGCGGCGAAGAGCTCGCAATAGTAGTCAAGCGGGAGGTGGGGGTTGAAGCCGCCGTTGAATCCGGCGAGGTCGCCGCCGAGGGCGAGCAGGTCGTCGAGTTTGGCGAAGACGTCGTCGTGGGAGAGGACGTAACCGCCCTCCTGTCCGGGAAGTTTGTAGAACGCGCAGTAGTCGCACTGTGCCACGCAGACGTTGGTGTAGTTGATAATGCGCATCACCATGTAGGTACAGGTTCCGGGCTGGTGGAAGCGGGCTCGAACCTGACTCGCAAGCTGCTGAAGCTCGGTGTCGGAGGCGTTCTTCCAGAGCCAGAGCGCATCTTCGTTGGAGATGCGGGTGCGAGTTTCGACTTTGGCGCTGATGTCCTGGAGGGTGCTGGTCGCGGTGGTCACAGGTCTAGTTTACGCCTGTTGAGGCAAAGTCGAATCGAAGCGAAAGGCGATAACTCGAGCTGACAGCTTTAAGCTATTGAGCTTAGAGCTAAGGGCGCAGACTGTCGTGGTGGAGTACGACGTCGATTGCGACGAAGACGAAGAAGACGATGGAGATGACGCCGTTCAACGTAAAGAACGCCGCGTTCATCCGGGAGAGGTCGGTGGGCGAGATGATGGCGTGTTCGTAGGCCAGCAGCGCTGCGACGATAGCGATGCCGATCCACGCGATGGTGCCGAGGCCGAAGAGGTGAATAAGCCATGCGGAGAGGCCGAGCATGGCGATGTGAAGGAGGCGCGCGGTCCAGAAGGCTCCGGCGATGCCAAAGGTGGCGGGGATGCTGTTGAGGCCGACTTCGCGGTCGTGGGCTGCGTCCTGGCAGGAGTAGAGCATGTCGAAGCCGCCGACCCAGCAGAGGACGATGACCGTCAGGACGATGATGCGCGGGTCGAGTGTGCCGCGAATCGCGATCCACGCTGCAGCCGGCGCGATGCCGAGCGAAAGGCCGAGGACGAGGTGGGACCAGCGGGTGAATCGCTTGGTGTAGGAGTAGAGCAGCAGAACAGCGAGCACGATCGGGGAGAGCAAGAGCGTGAGGCGGTTGAGCTGCGAGGTCGCGCCGATAAAGAGTAACGCGGCGACTAGCGTGAACCAGCCGACGAAGCTGCGGGAGAGCTGTCCGGCGGGGATGGCGCGCATCTTGGTGCGGGGGTTGGCGGCGTCGAGGTCGGCGTCGGCCCAGCGATTGAACGCCATGCCGACGGAGCGCGCAAGCACCATGCAGGCGACGATCCAAAAGAGTTGTGCCACGGTTGGCCAGCCCGATGCGGCGAGCACGGCTCCGGTTAGCGCGAAGGGCAGCGCAAAGATGGAGTGCTCCCACTTGATCATTTCGAGCGTGGTGCGTGTCTTATCCCACAGGTTCATCAGCGGCATTACTCCTCTGTACTCATGGTACTCGAAGGGGTGGACACGAGGGGTGGCGGCGACACGAAGAACAACTACGGAGATTCTGGCTTTGCCAGAATGACGGCGGTTTCTATGGCGGTTTTGATGGTGTGGACTAGGTGACTGGCGCTGGATTGAAGAGGGCGAGATCGTTGCTGAGGCCCCAGTGATCGGCCCAGGTCTGGTGGCGGCCGCTGGCGGTGTCGAGGATCATCTGAAAGATCTGCATGCCGACTTCTTCGATGGTCGCCTCGCCGGTCGCGATGGTGCCGGCGTTAATGTCGATGAGATCGGACCAGCGGCCAGCGAGCGTGGAGCGTGACGCGACCTTGATGACGGGGACCATGGAGAGGCCGTAGGGGGTGCCGCGACCGGTAGTGAAGACGTGCATGTTCATGGCGGCGGCAAGTTGCAGGGTTCCGCAGATGAAGTCGCTGGCAGGGGTTGCGGCAAAGATGAGGCCTTTGGTGTTGACGCGTTCGCCGGGTCCGATGACGCCGGAGATGGCTGCGGTTCCGGCTTTTGCGATAGAGCCGAGGGCCTTTTCTACGATGTTGGTGAGGCCACCGCGTTTGTTGCCGGGGCTGGTGTTGGCGCTGCGGTCTACGGCTCCGCGGCCGAGGTAGTTGTCGTACCAGGCCATCTCGCGGACGAGGTCTTTTGCGACTTGCACGTTGGCGGCGCGCTCGGTGAGGAGGTGGATGGCGTCGCGAACCTCGGTGACCTCGGAGAACATGACTGTGGCTCCGGCGCGGACGAGGAGGTCGGAGGCGTATCCGACGGCGGGGTTGGCGGTGACGCCGGAGAAGGCGTCGCTGCCGCCGCACTGGAGACCAACGACCAGATCGGAGGCGGGTCGCGTCACTCGGTGGCGTTTGTCGAGTTCGGCGAGGCGTTTTTCGGCGAGTTCCATGATGGCGATCACCATGTCCTCGAAGCTGTGGTGCTCTTCGTCCTGCAGGCGCACGATGTAGGGCGCGGAGTTGAGGATGGGCAGGGTATTGGACGGGAGGACGCGGACGGGTTGCAGCTTCTCGCAGCCGAGGCTGACGACCATGGGTGCGCCGCCAAGGTTGGGGTTGAGGGCGAGGTTGCGCAGGGTGCGGATGGGGATTTCGCTGCCCGGGGCCTCGATGGCGATGCCGCAGCCGTAGTTGTGGGTGAGGGCGATGACGTCGTCGACGTTTGGGTAGCGGGGCAGGATTTCGCGCTTAATGCGTTCTACGGCGAAGTCGACTGTGGCGGCTACGCACTGGACTGTGGTGGTGATGCCGAGGATGTTCTTGGTGCCGACGGAGCCGTCGTCGTTGACGAAGCCCTCGAAGGTGTAGCCGGTAAGCGGGGGAAGCGGAGCGGGGGTTGCGGTGGCTAGCGGCAGGTCTTTGAGGGAGGGGGCGCCGGGCATGCTCATGCGCTCCTCGTGGACCCAGCTGCCCTTCGGGATGTGGCAGTTTGCGAAGCCGATTACAGACCCGTAGCGCAGGATCGGCGAGCCTTCCGCGATGTCGACCAGTGCTACCTTGTGGGCTTCGGGCACGTCTTCGGGGAGCGTCAGGCCGGAGTCGAACTGGGTTCCTGCGGGGAGGCCACCCTCGTTGACGAGGATGGCGACGTTATCCCGCGGGTGCACCTGAATGGAGAGCGGTTTGGACATTAGGCGAGCTGTAGCTTTCCGTCTATCAGACGTGCGAGGTGGAGGGGGTTGGCGTCCTGCAGGGCTTCCGGAAGCAGCGCGGCGGGAAAGTCCTGATAGCAGACGGGGCGGAGGAAGCGGTCGATTGCCATCGAGCCGACGGACGTTACGCGGCTGTCGGATGTGGCGGGTGAGGGGCCGCCGTGGACCATTGCGTGGGTGACTTCGACGCCGGTTGGGAAGCCGTTGCAGAGGATGCGGCCAGCTTTGCGCTCGAGGATTGGGAGTAGCTTTTGGGCAAACAGAGCGTCGTCTACGGAGAGGTGGAGGGTGGCGGTGAGCTGTCCGTCGAGATGCTTTGCGACGGCGATCACTTCCTCTTCGGAGGCGCATTCGACCAGTAGCGTTGCAGGTCCGAAGACCTCTTCGAGGAGGTTGGAGTAGTTCAGGAAGTAGTGGCCGGAGGTGGCGAAGAGCATCGGCTGGCCGCCGCAGGTACACTCCGCAGGTGCTGCACCGCTGCCGACGGAGTGGACGCCGGGGTCGTTCGACCAGCGCTCCGTGCCGTGGTTGTAGGCGCGGTGGATGCCGGGGTTCAACATAAGGGTTGCCGGCTTGGCGGTGACGGCTGCGAGGGCTGCAGCGCGGAAGCGGTCGAAGTCTGGGCCGGCGACGCCGATGACGATGCCGGGTTTGGTGCAGAACTGTCCGGTGCCGAGTGTGGCGGAGTCGATGAGACCCTGGCCGATGGCTTCTGCACGTTGCGAGAGGGCAGCGGGGAGCAGGAAGACCGGGTTGATGCTGCTCATCTCTGCGTAGACGGGGATGGGAACTTCGCGGCTGGCGGCGAGCGCGACGAGGATGCGGCCGACGCGGCGAGAGCCGGTGAAGCCGACGGCCTGGATGACGGGATGTTGAACGAGGGCCTGGCCTACTGCGTTGTCGGAGCCGTCAATGAGAAGCGAGAAGACGCCTTCGGGGAGGCCGCAGTCTGCAACGGCTTTCTGGATTGCGCGGCCGACGAGTTCCGACGTGCCGGGGTGCGATGGGTGGGACTTGGCGATGACCGGGCAGCCGGCGGCGAGGGCGGAGGCGGTATCTCCACCGGCGACTGAGAAGGCGAGCGGGAAGTTGCTCGCGCCGAAGACGGCGACGGGGCCGACGGGGATCATCTGGGCACGGAGGTCGGCACGCGGGAGCGGCTTGCGCTCGGGTAGGGCGGGGTCTATGGTGGCGGAGAGCCAGCGGCCTTCGCGGGCAAGGGATGCGAAGAGGCGGAGCTGTCCGCAGGTGCGTCCGCGCTCGCCTTCTACGCGTCCACGGGGCAGGCCGGATTCGGCCATTACGCGCTCGATGAGCTCGTCGCCGAGGTCGAGAATGCCGTGGGCGATGGCTTCGAGGAACTTCGCGCGTTGTTCGATGCTGACGGCACGGTAGGTGTCGAAGGCAGCTTCTGCGAGAGCGCAGGCGGCGTCGACATTCTGCGCGGTTCCGCCAAAGAACTGGGGTTCTATCTCCGCGCAGGTGGCGGGGTTGGTTGCGCGCATGGAGCCTGCGGTGCCTTTGACGGAGTTCGCTCCGATCAACATTTCGCCATTGAGTGGCATGGGGGAAACTCCTTTATTTCTGTTGGAGACAGGGCCGCTTGGGGTCGAACTTCCAGCCGGGTACGAGGAATTGCATGGCTGCGGCGTCGTCTCTGCCGGCAAGCCCCATCTTATTGTAAAGAGCGTTCGCTTGTTCGATATGGTCGAGGTCGATCTCGACTCCGAGGCCGGGGCGATCGGGTACGGTGAGTTTGCCGTCGATGATCTTGAGCGGATCGCGGGTGAGGCGTTGGCCGTCCTGCCAGATCCAGTGGGTGTCGATGGCGGTGATTTTGCCGGGTGCGGCGGCGGCTACGTGGGTGAACATGGCGAGCGAGATATCGAAGTGATTGTTGGAGTGCGAGCCCCAGGTTAGGCCCCACTCGCGGCAGAGTTGGGCGACGCGGACGGAGCCCTGCATGGTCCAGAAGTGCGGGTCGGCGAGCGGGATGTCGACCGCGCCGAGTTGGATGGCGT
>JAYVZU010000603.1:0-9079 GCA_043783075.1 Rhodanobacteraceae bacterium | reverse complement strand
GACTTGGTGAGAGCCACGAAGACAACTACTGAGATTCTGGCTTTGCCAGAATGACGGCTGTGTTGCGGTCTACAGACCCAGGAAGACCGGCTTAATGTGCCGCTCGAAGAGGTTGGTGGTTACGTTCTTGGCGACTACTTCTTCGTTCGCTTCGAGCGCATCGAGATACCGCGAGCCCATCTTTGCCGCGACCTTGAAGCCGACGTGGATCAACTGGCGAAGGCTTTGGTTGTAGTCTGGGTTGCTCTGAACATGGCGGAGAGCGCCGGTGAACTGGTCGCTGGTCCAGCCATTCACCTCTTCCGGCGTGGGCAGTTTGGCTGGATCAATGTCGATCACCGTGGCGTATGGGGCGCAGAGCTCTTCGGAGTGAGCGAAAGCCTCCGAGTAGACTTCCTTGGCGATGACCAGGCCGTTGCCGCCCGCCTCTGCGAGCCCGATTACTTCTTCCAGCCAGGTGGTTCCGGCTGTCTTGAGGTGGACACCGACGTTGAACTTGATGGCCGCATCGTGGATGGACTTGTAGATGGAGAACTTGTCGGAGCCGGAGTGAACGCTGAGCTTCAAGTTTTTCGGCAGGCCGTAGGTCTTGATCGCGAAGGCGATGGCTGCAATATCTTCGTTGAACTCCTTGGTGAACTGCGGGACATCACCGACGTAATCCACGCCCTTGTTGAAGCGGCCTGTGAACTTGGGAGCGATGGTCTGGATCGGGATGTGCTCGTCGGCGATCATGGCGAGGATGATCAGAAGTTCGACTGGGGTCTGGGGGTAGTCGGTCTCGTCCATCGAAACTTCGGGGACGAAGCGGCCAGCACCCTTGTTCTCTACCAGCAGGCGGTAGATCTCGCCGGCGTGCTTGACGGCTGCAAGGAACTTGTTTGCGACACCCTCGACGAAGGCGCGGTCAGTCTTGAAAGGCTGGGCGATGTGCGGAATAACGACTTCGCCGACGAGCTCGTGGTGGGATGCGAGGAAGGCACTAACATCTTCCGGTTTTGCGGGCTGACCGATGAGGTCCGCGACATCGAGCGTGAAAAAGTCGCAGGGATCGAGGAAACGGTGGACGGTCTTCAGGTTGATGTGGTCGGCATCGAGGAAGTAAGGCTTGGTCCAGCCGAGTTCCTTGACTGCGGCATGGGCGGCGGCGCGGGTTGCGCTGGGCTCGGAGCCGATGATCATGTGCTCGCGGTTAGATTTGTTCCAAACCGGGACAACTTCAACGCCGGCATCTGCTGCCATGATGCAAGCCTGCAACTGCGCCTTTGCCTGATGCGCAAAACGATCGCCAACGCCGATCGAAAACCGGGGAAGCTCCAAACCGTCACTCATTTAAGTCTCTCCGTCCATTCAGGGTCGCTATCCGCGACGCCCACTGGTCTTACCAATTATCAATCAACAAGCATACCGACTTGGAGGGGCTGCGGGCAAATCGAAATGGAAGAAAAGTGATCAAAGCACAGACGGCGCGGATAAGTGAGATGAGGATCGGATGAAGACGGCTAAGGCCGAAGCCCTTGTTTTATCCGTTCTGGTCCGCTCCTCATTCATTTGACCCGCGCTGTCGTTGTCTCTTGGGTTGATTAGTTAGGAGGTTGGTGCGCTGCCAAACTTCAACTACAGAGATTCTGGCTCCGCCAGAATGACGGTTTGCAGGGATAGGGATTAGTCCTTGAAGCGGCCCTCGTAGGCCCAGAGACCGAGGCCGGGGTTGGAGATGAAGAAGATCTCCTCGCCATTGACGATATTCCAGCCATCGGCGAGCGTGGCGGGGTCGTACTTGGCGGTGTAGGCGGCGAGATCTCCGTAGGCGAAGTGGACGGATTCGATCTCTTGCTGGGTCAGGTGGCCGGGGCAGTAGCGGATCGTGAAACGTCCCTCGCTGGAACCGTGGATAAGGTGAGCGGCGGCCGAGAGGTTGGCGGCGAGTTGGGGGTCTTCCTTGACGTACTGGAGGGTGGCGGGGGTACCGCAATAGCCATACTTGCGGATAAGGGCGTCGATAGCGGAATCTTCGCCGAACTCGTGGACACCGGGGGCCAGGACGATAAGTTCGGCGTCATCGGCGAGCGCCATGCGGGTGCGGTAGACGCTCTTGTTTCCGAGCCAGGTGGAGCGGAATTCGTGCGGGTCGAGGAAGACGACAGCCTTGTGGATCTCGCGATCCATCATCAGGAAATTGCACTTCAGGCTGAGCGAGGCGGCGAGTTCGAAGCACTCCTGATCGTCTCCGACGTACATCCCTCGCATGACTAGCTTGCCCACAGCATTCTTGTTGACGACGGTCTGGACGTAGACGATCTGCGGGAGGCCACCAGTGAAGTGGTCGCTGGCGTAGTTGAGGACGCGGCGAACGGGAGTGTCGGCGCGGCCCATCATGCGCTCCATGCCGTAGACAGCACCGAGGAAGTGCGAACGGTGGATTCCCATGACGCCGCCGGTTCCGACGAAGATGTTCTTGGAGCCGTTAGCCATGCCGACGACTTCGTGTGGAACCACTTGTCCAATGGACAGGATGAGATCGTGGCCACCGTCGCGAAGGAGCTTGTTGACCTGCGCGGGCCAGGTGTAGTCGAGCTTGCCTTCGCTTACCTGGAGCATGAACTCGCTGGGAACTTCGCCGAGGGTGACGATGTCGTTGCGCCAGTCGTGGACGCGGAAGAGGTGGCGCGGCGTCTTGCCGAACATGGTGGCGATCTCGTGATCGGTCATCGCCTTGTGCGTGCCGAGCGCGGGCAGGACGTCGACGAGATTGTCGCCGTAGTATTCCGCGGCGAGCTCCGTCAGGACGCCGCTCTGCGAGTGCATGCGGGTGAAGTCGGGCGGGACGGCCAGAACGCGCTTGCGGTCGCCGAGCTTGGAGAGGGCTTCGAAGAGACCGGCGCGGATCTGATCGTCGGACAATTCGGTGGTGGGGGAGCCAGTGGAGAAGAACAAACTCATAGACCACTATCCTAAATCCGAGCTGGATTCGCAGCTACTGGTAGTGAAAAGGCTCGCCAAATTCGGCGAGCCACATTGTTTGATTGGGGATCTGCTTCTACAGACGGTAGGCCTTGCGGACTAGGTTGACGGTCAGGTCCTGCACGACTTCGAAGGCTTCCGCCTCGTCCAGGCGATGCTCCGAGACCAACCGGCCTAGGAAGGCGCAGTCGATGCGGCGGGCTACGTCGTGGCGGGCTGGGATGGAGAGCAGAGCACGGGTATCGTCATTGAAGCCGACGGTGTTGTAGAAGCCGGCGGTTTCGGTGGCGGTCTCGCGGAAGCGCATCATGCCTTCGGGCGAGTCGTGGAACCACCACGGCGGGCCGAGCTTGAGGCAGGGGTAGTGACCGGCGAGCGGGGCTAGTTCGCGGGAGAAGGTCGACTCGTCCAGGGTGAAGACGATGAAGGTAAAGTTGGCTTCGTTACCGTACTTCGAGAGCAAGGGGCGCAGGGCGCGGACGTACTCGGTGGGCGAGGGGATGTCGCAGCCCTTGTCGCGGCCAAACTGCTGGTAGACCTTGAGATTGTGGTTGCGGACGCTGCCTGGGTGCAGCTGCATCGTGAGGCCGTCTTCGACGCTCATTCCGGCCATTTCGGTCAGCATCTGGGCTTGAAAGAGTTCGACGTCGCCGGGGTTGGTGTTTCCAGAGAAGATCCGCGCGTAGAGGTTCGAGGCGTCGGTCTCGGAGAGATCGGCGGTCATGGCGGTGAGGTGGCCGTGATCGGTGGCGGTGGCTCCCATGGACTTGAAGAACGCGCGGCGCGAGCGGAGAGCGTTCAGGTAGCCCTTCCAAGAGGAGACGTCTTCGCCGGAGACTTTGCCGAGTTCGACGAGGTTTTCCTTGAAGCCAAGGTATTCGGCGTCGACGACGGCGTCGGGGCGGAAGGTGGGGACGACGCGGCCCTTCCAGCCGGAGTCACGAATCTGCTGGTGCCAGGAGAGTGTGTCGACTGCGGCGTCGGTGGTGGCGAGGACCTCGATGCGGAAGCGCTCAAACAGCGCGCGAGGCAGGAATTCCGGGGTTTTTAGGGCTTTGTCGATGATTTCGTAGTAGTCATCGGCGTTATCGCTGCTTAACCGCTCGTTCAAGCCGAACAGGGTTTGGAAGGCGTAGTCGATCCACATGCGGGTGGGGGTGCCGCGGAAGAGGAAGTAATTCTGGGCGAAGATGCGCCAGGCTGCGCGAGGGTCTACCAGCTGCGCTGCGCTGGGATCGCCAGTTGCTCCCTGCTGAGGAATTCCCAATGATTCAAGCGAGATTCCCTGCGAGTACAGCATGCGGAAGATGTAGTGGTCCGGCTGTAGGAAGAGCGCGGTTGGGTTCGGGAACGGCTTGTTCTCGGCGAACCAGGATGGATCGGTGTGGCCGTGGGGGGAGATGATCGGCAAGTCTTTTACGGTTTCGTATAGCTTGACGGCCACGGCGCGCGCTGCGCCATCTGCGGGAAATAGTCTGTGCTGATGCAACATTCGGATTCCATCCTCTGCACCTAAAACGTGCCTAAAGTTCAACATGGGAAGCGTATCAAATTGGACTGACCACGTGCTTGTACATAATACGGAATTCAAACAAAAATATTTCGGCTCGCTGAACAAAAAGGAGGCGTCCGGGTTGCCGGACGCCTCCTTATTCTGGTGGAATGCGGGTTACGGGATGTAATAACGGAAGCTGGTGAAGATCATGTTATCGACAGCCTTGGGGCTACCGAAGACAGCACTGGGGGTTCCGTAGGTGCCGGAGGTGAGGCCGGTCCACGCGATGCGCGTGATGTACTGATAGTTCATCTGGTATTGGAGACGTCCGTATTTGGGGTTATTTGTGATGCGGTAGGTGAAACCAGCCAGACCTTCCCAGATGTCCTTAGTCGCTGCGGCGCAGTTGGTGGCTGGGTTGATGACGCCACCCGAAGCTCCAGTTGTCGAGGCAACCTCGGTATTGCAGTTGCTCAGGTTGACGTTGACCGGGGCATAGCCGGTGAACGGCGACCCCGTGACGCCGGTGGCATAGACTGTGCGCTGTGCGTACTCGCCACCCACATAACCGTAAACATCCAGCTTGGGATTGGGGTGAGTCTCGAGTGAAAGCAGTCCGTGATAGTTCCGGATGGGCTCTAGCTTGCCGTTGGGATGGACGGTCGCATCAGCAAGCTGAGACGAGCCATACCGGCCGACGCCGTCGCCGGCCATGAAGCCGAGCGCGACGTCAACATACTTGCTGGGGCTAACGCGGGCGTTGCCGAAGATTCCACCGGCAAGCTTTATATCGTTGTAGGCCGCCGTGCCCGTAACTCCGACGTAGCCAGTTGCGGCGTTCGAGATTGCCGGGTAAACCCGTGCGCGGAAGAAGCGCGATACGCCGCCCAGCTCAAAGTGAGCTTTGGGCAGGTCAGCCGCAACCTTTACGATGACGTCTGGAGCGAGGTTGTTCGTTGGGGTGCCGTTGAAGGCGTTGAAGAGACCGCCATTTTGACCTGGGCCATTGATGAAGAAGTTCGAAGGGCTATTGGTCGCGTTGAAGTTGGTGATCTGCCCCTCTTCGATGGCGATCGCGGCAGTCAAGGCTTTCTTGCCGTCTGCGCTCAGGAACTTCTGCTGGACACGGACTGCTGGCTGACGAGCCCAGCTGAAACCAACTGTATATTGAGCGTCAACGGCGTTCGGAAGCTTCTCGGTGCGGTTGTCCGTGCTCTTGCCGTTCTCGGTTACGAGGGACCACATCTGGCCTCCGGTGACGGAGAGACCGGAGTCGGTCGTGGCCTGTCCCCAGATCTGGCGCTGGCGGAGGACGAAGCTGTTGGACTGGTTGCCGTTGGAGGTGGTGCCGGCACCGAGGAAGTCGGATTCAAAGTAGCCGGACAGCTTGAAGCCCTTGGTCTTGCCTTCGAAGAGACCACCGATGCGGCTTTGGCGACCGGAGAAGTTGAATTCCGAAGTATGAGCTTCGTCCGCGCCCATGAATGGAATGTTGTTGAATGGGCTGTTGATGTCGGAGTTTACGGAGCGCTGACGATAAACAGACTCTGCGGCAAAGAAGGCGACGGGGGTAATGGTCACGCCCTTGTAGTGGATGGCGGAGGGGCTGTCGACCTTGTCGTTGATCTCGACCTTGTTGTTGCTGATCGTGGTGGCGATGCCGGTATTCAGGGTCTGGATATCGTCGATCGTGCTCTTGATCGACTTCACATCTTCGGTGTTTGCCTTCACGGTCTCGGCTACGGCCTGGGTTTGTGCAGTCGCGGCCTCAGCGGTCTTTGTCGCCTGAGTCGCGGTGACGGCAGCCTGCTGCAATGCAGCATCCTTGGCGGCAATCGCTTTGGTTAGGGCGTCTATCTGGACCTGCTGCGCTGCTTGCTGCGTGCGCAGCTCCTTAAGTTCATGGAGAAGCTCGGCTTCAATGTCGGTTTTCTTGTCGTCCGGCTTCCGGGCTGCTGCTTTCGCCTTGTGAGTCGTCTGTTCGTTACCGGAAACATTCTGGGCCTGCACGGTAAACGTTCCAACCAGCAGCATCGCGGCCGTCGCTAACTTCATATGGTTCGTCATGAAACCTCTCTGAGGTGCATCAGCGCGGAATCCACACAGCCATATTTCGGACTGCTAGCCTACATTGAATCCAATCCCGCGCTCATTTGTGTTAACAGTTGCAAACTAATGTAAATAGATGAAGAATTAGGCCAGAAATTCATCGAACTGTCACATTGACCGGCAAAATTGGTCTGCAAATTTGGGGAGCACGGTAGCGGAGGAGTCGCGCACTTTTTCAGCGTGATTTACCCTCGAATGCATGTCGTCCCTGCAGATTTCTCTCTTCGCCGCGTTGGCCGCCTTCACAACAGCATCCTCAGTGAATGCACAGACACTTCACCTTGTTCCATCGCCGCGACAGGTCTCTGCTGGCAACTCGCAGCCGATTCCGCAAGGGATCAAGATCAGTTGCAAGTCCTGCCCCGCTGACGCCGAGGATACTTTCACGGCACAGGACCTGGCGCAGAGCCTGACTGCTCGCTCGATTTCTAAAAGCGGGACATTCACGGTAGAACTGACCCGCTCCCAGAATCTCCCCGACGAACAGAAGGCCGAGGGCTACACCATTACTCCGGGGCCGAACTCGGTCACGCTGTCGGCGAGTTCGGCGGCTGGGCTGTTTTACGCGGCGCAGACCTTGAAACAACTAATCGAGAACGATGGCGCGGCTGCAGTGATGCATGTGGCGACCATCAAGGACTGGCCAGCGATGAAGTATCGGGGAGTCCACGACGACCTGTCGCGCGGCCCGTTGCCGACGCTGGAGTTCCAGAAAAACCTCGTTCGCACACTGTCGGCTTACAAGATCAACCTCTACTCTCCGTACTTCGAGCATACGCAGCAGTATGCGTCGAACCCGTTGTTCGCGCCGCCGGGTGGATCGATGTCGGTGAACGATGCGAAGGAGTTGGTGGCTTTCGCTGCAAAGTACCACGTCACCGTGGTGCCGGAGCAGGAGGCGTTTGGACACCTGCACCACAATCTGGTCTGGGAGCAATATCAGTCGCTGGCGGAGACTCCGCATGGCGCGGTACTGGCACCCGGGCAGGCTGGGTCGGTGGCACTGATCAAGCAGATGTTTACGGAGTTGGCGGCGATGTATCCGGGGCCATTCCTGCATATCGGCGCGGATGAAACTGTCGATCTGGGGCTTGGACAGACAAAGGCTGAGGTGGACTCGCGCGGGCTGGGGCCGGTGTATCTGGACTTTCTGCAGAAGATTGCCACGGAGTTGGCGCCGCTGAACCGAAAACTTCTTTTCTGGGGAGATATTGCGCAGACGATCGTGCAGGGGGCTACCGCATATACGGGAGTTGGCGCTGGAACTCCTGACCGCGTGGACCCTGAGATTCTGAACAAGATGTCGCCGGAGTTCAAGAAGAACACCATCGCCGTAGCGTGGTGGTATACGCCGCAGCCCAAGGGTTTCTCGAAGTTTCTGACACCGTTTACAACGGCAGGGTTTGAGACCTGGGTCGCGAGCGGCGTCAACAACTGGTCACTGGTCTGGCCGGACAACAATGATGCACTACCGAATATTCAGCAGTTTATTGCCGAGGGCCAGCGTCAGCATTCGACTGGGAACCTGAACACTATTTGGTATGACGATGGCGAGGCCCTGGCGAACAATAACTGGTACGGACTGCTGTTTGGTGCGGCCGCAAGCTGGCAGCCGGGGGTGTCATCGATCGAGAACTTCCAGCAGAGCTTTGGGCAGGCCTTCCACGGCGACGCAACTGGAGCATTGAACCAGGCACAGATTGAGTTGATGCTGTGCCACAAGATTCTGCGGGAAGACGCGAAGGTTGGCGATGGCTCGGATGGACTGTTCTGGATGGACCCGTGGTCGAAGGATGGGCAGATTCGGGTGGTGAAGATGCGTCCGTTCAGCCATGATCTGCGGATGCACGCCGAGGCCGCACTTACGCTGATTGCGAAGGCCCGGGCGGATTATCCTGCGGCTGCTTCCACTCCAACGAACGCCGACGACCGGCTTCCCTCGAACGCCACTTCCCTGCGCAATCCAGATGCGATCGATGCGATGGAATTGGGCGCGCGGCGGCTGGATTTTATTGGGCTGAAATTCCAGCTGGCGGATGAGATTGTCGAAGGCTACGGTCAGGCTCAGGTTGCGCTCGCGAGCACGGACAAGAAGACCCATGCACAGGTGAATCCTGATCTTTCGAATATCAACGGGATCAATGGGTGGATTCAAGATATTCGGGATTACTATTCCCTGCTGCGTGATCTGTACGAGCAGGCGTGGCTGCGGTCGAACCGGCCGTATGCGCTGCGTCCGGTGTTGGAGCACTACGACGCGACGGTTGCGATGTGGTTGGCGCGGTCAGACAAATTTCGCGCGGCGCAGCGGGGGTATACGGACTCGCGGACTCTGCCGAGTGCGGCTGAGTTGGGGTTGCCCTTGGGCCACTGACTGACAAGGAGCCGTCCCCATGCCGCGAGTAATAACACTAGACGAGGAAAGCGCCATTGAGTGGGAATCGATGATTGATTCAAGGTGCTGCCGCGATCCTCTGACAAGACACGCTACATTGGTAACAAGTTTGCGGA
>JAYVZU010000602.1:0-3019 GCA_043783075.1 Rhodanobacteraceae bacterium | reverse complement strand
CGCCCATCGACGGCATGAGCCCCTCGATCCTCTGGAAGACCTACGTCCGCCCCATGGGTGCCGGAGCCGTAGCCGCCGCCGGCCTGATCACCCTCCTTCGAACCGCGCCGACGATCATTTCTGCGCTGTCGGAAGGCATCAAGTCCATCCGAGCCTCCAACGCGTCCGGAAAATCTGAAGCGGCCGCTCCAATCCGTACAGCGCACGACCTCCCCATGTCAGTCGTCCTCGGCGGCTCCGTGCTGCTGCTTATCATTATCGTCGCCTTCCTCCAATTCCACCCCGTACCCGGAGCCCAGGTCGGCCTCTTCGCCAACGTCGCCGCGTCACTCCTCGTCCTCGTCTTCGGCTTCCTGTTCGTAACCGTCTCCGCACGAATCGTCGGCATCGTCGGCAGCTCCGCAAGCCCCGTCTCCGGCATGACCATCGCGACGCTCATGGCCACCTGCGCCATCTTCCTCGTCAAGGGCTGGACCGCTCCCGCCTTCGGGGCTCTCGCCATCACCATCGGCGGCATCGTCTGCATCGCCGCCTCGAACGCCGGAGACACCAGTCAAGATCTCAAGACCGGCTACCTCATCGGCGCAACGCCGTGGAAGCAACAAGCCGCATTGATCGCCGGCGTCATCATCTGTACGTTCTCCATCGGCGCAACCCTCAACGCCATGAACAGCGGCCTCGAATCCTTCCAGCGTGTCGCCGCTCCCATCACCATCACACCAGCCATGTACGCTGACGGAGTTCAGGATAAGGGCACCTTCACCCGCGACCGCTTCACCCTCGCCAGCAAAGAAGGTGCCAAGCAGATCGTCACCAACGGCCGCAGCTATAAGCTTTTGAACGCGATTGGTTCGTCGACGCTCCCCGACGGCAAATACCTCCTCAACCCCGCGACCAACCAGATCGAAATCCAGTGGACGCAGGGCATCGGCAGCGAGAAAGCCGCCGCGCCACAAGGGAAGCTCATGGCGACGGTCATCAACGGAATCCTCACCCAGAAACTCCCCTGGGGATTGGTCCTGCTCGGCGTCGCGCTGGTCATCGTGGTCGAACTCCTCGGCGTCCGTTCGCTTACCTTCGCCGTCGGAGCCTACCTGTCCATCGCCACCACCCTCGCCATCTTCGTCGGCGGAGTCATGCGTTGGATGGTCGACCGCGCAATCCTCCACGAACGCGCCAAATCCGCCGCCGCTGCCGATTTGCCCGACACCGACTCCGAAGTCTCCCCCGGCTCGCTCTACGCCTCCGGCCTCATCGCCGCCGGCGGAATCGTCGGTCTCCTCGGCGTATGCATCAAGCTCTACGAGGCCGCGACCGAGCGCACCATCCCCCGCTTCAGCCCCACCAACCCGCTCTATAACAACTGGGTCAGCATCCTCATGTTCGGCGCTCTCGCATTCAGCCTCTACTACTTCGCCCGCAAACCGCTAGCCACCGAGCCCAAAGAATAGTCCGAGGTCATTCTGAGCAAAGCGAAGAATCTCAGTATTTCGCTTTTGCAATCACCCAAATGCCCCAACACCTCTTCGTCTACGGAACCCTCCACCCCGACCGAGCCCCGGCGGAGATCGCCCACGCCGTCCGCCACCTCCCCCTCATCGGCCCCGCCACCCTGCGCGGCACCAAGTACGATCTCGGCGACTACCCCGGCGTCGTCATCCACCCGGACCGCAACGACGTAGTCCAAGGCAGCGTCTTCGCTCTACCCGACGACCCCGCCATCCTCACCGCTTTGGACCGCTACGAAGACTACCGCCCAGCCGACCCCGCCAGCAGCCTCTTCGTCCGCGTCGCCCATCAGGTCACCCAACCCGACGGCTCCACCCTCGATTGCTGGGTCTACCTCTACAACCAGCCCATCTTCAGAACATAGAAAAGCCGCCTCAACCCCCAAGGCTGAGGCGGCTTGTGTGTTGCGGTTACTGGATCGTCAGAGTGAACGTGGTTGGTGTCGCCACAATCGTTCCGGTAGCCGCATCCGTACCAGATACCGTCACGGTGTATGTACCCTTCGAGGCGATCGTTGAGATTCCGGCACCTGCGGTGCTCGTACTGCCACAGCCCGACAACGCAAAGCCGCCCAACGCCATCGCCGCCATCACGACAAGTCCGCGCAGCTTTCGATTCCTTCGGCCCGCGAATCCCACCGCCAGCAATCCGGCCATCGTCAGGCCTGTCGGCAAAGTAGCCCCGGGTTGCGTTGGCAAGTTGTTCGAGGCAGTAGCCGTCCCCGACTTGACCAACGACTGGGCGCCTGACGGGCAACTCGTCGAATTCGTATAAATTGTTGCCGACACCGCCACACCAGTCGTGCCGCTAATCGTAGGATTCGCCAACGTGTAGCACGTATTGGCAATCGTTGTGGATCCTTTCAGCGTCAAGTTTGTAAGCCCGAAGTATCCACCCGACGGAGTTACATTGACCGTCGCTGTCGTCGAGCTTCCCGCAGTCGCCGACACCGTCGTGGCCGACAGCGTAAAAGTGCCCGGTGACTTTACCGTGAGCGCAAGCGTAGTGGACGTTGGAGTAAGCGGCGACGGGTAGTTCGTGTCACCGCTGTATGTGAACTTGAGCGTGTGGGCCCCGAGAGTAGTCTGCGAGGGGTACGAATAGCTTGCCGTTCCACCGCTCGTCAATGTCAGAGTGGCAGCAGACGTAGAGCTACTGTCCAGAAAAACACTTACGGTTCCAGTCGGTGAGGGTCCTGTTCCTGATGTCGCAGCTACTTTCACAGATATCGCATCCGTTGTCCCGCTTATTGCTGGAGATGTCGCTGCGGTCGCGGTCACGGTCGTGCTTTGCAGGGCGCTCCAAGCCTGCATCAAGTTGTAAAAGTCGATCGAACCAAGTCCGGTTGCCTGGTCATATCCGGTAGTCGCCGCATATCCTGTAGTTCCGGTTCCCGTACCGCAAATCGTCGTTCCCGACGTACAGGCGTTCGTTCCGCTGGTAACGTCGTGAAATGCGCTCGCGTAGGCAGCGGGGTTTCCAGCCAGCGCATACAGCGTCGGGTTGATCA
>JAYVZU010000601.1:0-3021 GCA_043783075.1 Rhodanobacteraceae bacterium | reverse complement strand
GGGGGATAGCCTTGCTGGGGGTACGGGGAGGAGCCGGGGGGGGGATAGTAGCCGGGGTAGACGCGATAGGCGCGGCGGGCTGGGGGCTGCTCGGCGTTGGGGCCGGCACCGTAGGCGAGGCGCTGCATCTCCTGCTCGGAGACGGTTACGACGGGGGTGTCGGTGGTGGTGTGGAAGACGACGATCGCTTCGGCGGGGATGTAGACCTGGCGATCTCCGGAGGCTGCCGCAGAACCGAGGCCTGCAGCGGCACCTACTCCGCCGCCAATTGCCGCTCCTTTGCCGCCGCCGGCGATAGCTCCGATGATGGCACCCATGGCACCGATGCCGAGGGTCTTGTTGATGGATTCGGTGGTCTTATCGGTGCCGTTGTGGGCCCAGAAATCTGAAGTAAGAGGGTAGACCTTGCCGCCGAGGGTGACGGTTGTGAGGGCGATGGACATCTCGCCGCGTCCGCTGACCGCGCCAGAAGCCTTGGCTTTGATGACCTTGCCCTGCACGGTTGCTCCGCGAGGGATGGCGACGAAGCCGCCGGCGACGACGTCGTTGATGACTGTGGCGTCGAAGGCGCTGCCGGGCTGGGATTTATTGCTGGAGAGTGTGTGATTCAGGCGGACGCGGAGCAGGGCTCCGGAGGGAATGGTGACGGGCTGGCCGGCTTCTTGTCCGCCGACATACTGGGCTTGAGGATAGGGTTGCGGGGGATAGGGCTCCTCGGGATAACTTGCCGTGCCCTGCGGCTGGCCGTAGGGGGTGTAGTTGGGATAGACCGGGCGGCGTGCGGCGGGTTGTGGACGTGACGGCTGTATTGGAGGAGCCTGCTGCGGTGCTTGCTGGTCGAGCGCCTGGTCGGCTTTGGGATTGTTGCGCTGCGCGGTTGTGGCGGGAGCGGTGCCGGGGGCGGGATTTTGGGTGTCGGCGGGGGCGTAGGTGCCGTCGGATTGGAGAAGCAACGGCGCGGCAGTGTCAACGGCTGGCGGCTGAGAGGCGGGTGCTGGATCGGACTCGGAGGCGAGGCTCAGCTCGTCGATGACTTTTTGCACACCGGTTGCGTTGGCGGCGAGATTTTCGGCCCTGGTGCGGGCGGCCTCGGAGGTGACGGACCCGCTGAGGGTGACGGTGCCGTACACGGTGCGGGTGGTGATGGATTCATTGGCGAGGTCGGGAGCACCAGCGAGGGCTTTGAGGACATTCGCCTCGACCTGTGCGTCTGGAATGGTGGCCTGGGCAGCGACAATTCCACTGGCTGCAAGAAAGCTTAGACCGAGCGCGATCCGCAGCAAGTAGGAGTTCGAACGAAAAGTTGAGACTGTGTCGATATCGCCCGACATGGAACCCTCCGTAGATGAACCAACGCAGCAGGAATTTGCTGCGAGTTGATCTATCTCATGGACGCTATTTTCGGGGAAAAGTTCCGTTGATTCTTGGTAATAGTCAGCAAGGACGGGAGTTTTGGCGCGAGTGCGATGTAGTGGGGACTGCACAACATTGACCCCAGCGAACACTAGCGCTATGATGGTAATGCGGGGTGGAGCAGCCCGGTAGCTCGTTGGGCTCATAACCCAAAGGTCGTAGGTTCAAATCCTACCCCCGCAACCAATCAAATCAAACAGATAGAGATGATTGGTTCCCCTCAGCAAGTCCCCATTGCCCCCCATTCAAGAAATGATCCACATTTAGCGTTTCGCTAGTGCGTGACGGCTGCGTTTGCAACCTCCCTTTGCGACTGCATGGTTTCGCCAAAGACCAGTCCAACAACCTGACTGTTGGCTTTGCGCTTCGTATCTTTCATCGCTCTTCCATAGACATTCATCGTCGTCTGGATTGAAGCTTCACGCATCAGTTCCTGCTGCACTTTAATCGGAGCGCCGGTCTCATCGAGCCAGGAACGATAGGTGTGGCGGAACGTATGCCACCCGATACCCTCACCTAGACCCATGAGCTTTGCGATCCGCACAAGCTGCCTCTTCTGCAAGCTCTCCTGGTGGTAGGGCTTCCCTGTCTGGGGATTGGCGAATACCCAATCCTCATCTTGAGGAAAGCAGGTGAAGGACCGCCACTTGATGAGCAGTTCCTCCAGCCGTTCGTCGAGCGGAACGAATTCCTTCGAGTATTCCGTCTTCGTCGCCGCGACCCTTCCACCAACAAAGCTGCGCTGAACCATAAAGGTGTGAGCTTCAAAGTCGAAGTCACCCCATTGCAAGCTCAGGATTTCGCTGATGCGAAGTCCCGTGCATTGCGCCACCATGACCATCGTGCGGTAAGGCTCCTGAAGATGCGTGAGCATCTCAAAGAATTGCCCCACTTCGAGGATCTATGGCCGCTTCAGCCGCTTGCTTGCATCCTTGACGCGCACCAGAGCGACGGGGTTCTTGCCGATCTCAATCACACCCCAGCGTTCCGCGCCCTTCCGGACGAAGTGCATCAGGCCCCGTATATGAGTCTTCGACTTTGGAGCGAGTGGCAGATCGCGCAGCCATTGCTCCATAGCCATCCGCTTCATCTTGTCGACGGGGTGTTCACTCCACCGCGGCCGGATATGCTTCCGAAGGTTCGACAGGTGCGACTTCCGTGTGGAATATCGATCTGAAAGTTCATGCTCGATATACCTATCGAGCAGAGCCCCGAACGTCCGAACTCCGTTCGCGCTTCCGTAGCCGCAGACTACCGTATTGAAATCGTGTCCGAACAAACATGGATTGCATCCTGTTAGTTGCGGGCACGAGTGGTACTTAAAGCGTAGCCCTGTGCGGGGCTGGAGTCGAGTGCGGAGACAAACGAGATGCCAGCCTCCAGGTCGAAGGCATGAAATCGCCAGAGCTTTCCGATTCGATAGCCTGTGACGTTTCCCGGGCGGGCGAGGCGTTGAAGGGTCTTGGGATGGATGCGCAGGATAGCGGCGGCTTGATCGCTATTCAGGAACAGCTCGGACAAGAACTTGAGATCGGACATGGCTCGTATGCCTCCTGAACACACAATGAAACTGTGCGTCGAGTTTGTCTATAGGCCTACAGGCACGTT
>JAYVZU010000600.1:0-3021 GCA_043783075.1 Rhodanobacteraceae bacterium | reverse complement strand
GCACCACGATCCGCTTCGCCGTCGACCAGTACCGCCACGCCGTCGAGGCTCGCACCTTTCCGAACGACGCCGAAAGCTACCATCTTGCCGCCGCTGTCCGAGCCGAACTCCAAAGCCCTGAACTCCAAAGCCCTGAACTCCAAACTCTTTAGCCCGAGGTCATTCTGAGCGCCGCGATCACACTTAGCAGCCCGCCCGTTTCTGCTGTCGTCCGCCCCATGCAAATCTTTTCGTCTATCGCGGAGACTCGCCGCGCACTCGCTCAACTGCCCACAACTCTCGGCCTGGTTCCCACCATGGGTGCCCTGCACGAGGGCCATCTCTCGCTGATTCGCGCGGCGCGGCGGGAGTGTGCTTCTGTTGCCGTCTCCATCTTCGTCAACCCCACGCAGTTCGCTCCGGGCGAAGACCTGAACCAGTATCCGCGCACCTTCGAGGCTGACTGCGAATTGCTGAAGCGCGAAGGCGTGGACTTGCTGTTCGCTCCGTCTGCCGACGAGATGTACTCCGCCGGTGGGACCAATACTTTCGTCGAGGTTCCGGGGATCAGCGACCGTCTCGACGGCGTCTCTCGGCCTGGCCACTTCCGCGGAGTGGCTACCGTGGTCGCCAAGTTGTTTCATATCATTCAGCCGCAGATGGCCTACTTTGGGCAAAAAGATGGCGCGCAGGTCGCCGTACTGCGGGCGATGGTCCGCGACCTAAACCTGCCAGTTGACCTGCGAGTTTGCCCTACGATCCGCGATGCTGACGGTCTGGCTCTCAGCTCGCGCAATCGCTATCTTTCGGTTGCGGAGCGGGCGTCTGCGCTCTCGCTATCACGCGCACTGCGCCACGGCCAGTCTCTTGTGGAGGCCGGAGCTTACAGCAAGGTTGTAGTGCCAGTGATGCGGGATATTCTGGATAACACGCCGGGTCTGCGGCTGGACTACCTCGAAATCGTGCATCCGGACACGCTGCTGCCCAACCCCTCCGCCCGGCCGCCCGCGCTGATCGCCGTCGCGGCGTGGGTCGGGACTACGCGCCTGATCGACAACGTACTCGTCGGGGGCGCCAAATGAGAGTTCTTCTCGGCGTTACCGGCGGTATCGCGGCTTATAAAGCTGCGGAGCTCGTTCGCCTGCTCCAGCAGCGAGGGGTTGATGTTCAAGTTGCCATGACCGCCTCGGCTGAGGAGTTTGTCCGTCAATTGACCTTTGCCGCCCTGACTGGCCACCCGGTTCTCGGCTCGTTGTGGCAACCAGCTACGCGGTCCGAGGCCCCGGGCTTCGAGATCGAACACATCACGATTGCGCAGCAGATCGACGCCCTGGTGATCGCGCCATGCACGGCCAACACCATCGCAAAACTCGCCAGTGGCCTGGCGGATGACATTATCTCCACCGTTTATCTTGCGACTCAGGCTCCCATTCTGATCGCCCCTGCGATGAACGTTAATATGTGGAACCATCCGGCCACTCAGGCGAACATCCGGACGCTCGAAGCTCGCGGCGCGCAGATCGTCGCCCCCGACTCCGGCTATCTGGCCTGTGGGATGACTGGTGGCGGTCGCCTCGCCGACCTAGAAACCGTCGCCGAAGCGGTCCTGAAACTTCGAGGTGGGTCGCAGGACCTCCAAGGCGAAACCATCCTCATCACCGCAGGAGGGACCCGCGAACCCATCGACGCGGTACGATTCCTCGGCAACCGCTCCAGCGGCAAGATGGGTCATGCGCTCGCCGAAGAAGCCGCCTCCCGAGGGGCATCGGTCATCCTTGTTACCGCCTCGCCTCTCCCCGCTGCAGGCTGCGAGATTCATCGCGTCTCCACCACGGAAGAGATGCTGCGTGTCGTCATGGACCATTTGCCCCACGCCACGATGGTGATCGGAGCCGCCGCTGTTGCCGATTTTCGCCCAGTCGCGATTGCTCCCGGCAAGCTGCGGCGAGGCAGCACTCTGACCCTCGAACTCGAAGCCACACCCGACATCCTCGCCGAGGTTATCGCTCGCCGCGCTCCCGGTGCGGTCGTCATCGCGTTCGCTGCCGAGACCGAGAACATTCTGGCCAACGGCCGCGCGAAGCTGCTCCGGAAGGGCGCTGACGCGCTATTTGTCAACGACGTCTCCGAGCCTGGGCAAGGGTTTGACGCCGACCACAACGCCGGCATCTGGATCACACCTACCGAAACCGTAGAACTCCCGCAGACTTCCAAACGCGACCTGGCCCGAAACATCCTCGACCACGCGCTGACCCTGAAACACCTGGACCCCGCAACCCTGTCGTACTGAGCGAAATCTGGCTACGACACTAACTATCTGGCGCACCGGGATCGACGGTGATCGCCGAATCTAAATCCACGGCCAACATCGTGTCCCCACCGGCGTCGATCAGGCAGTTTTGGCCAAGCTGCCAACCATAAGCGCCGATGTAAGTGCTTAGCGCAGGGTTCGGATCGGGAAACGGATTCGGCACAGGATGCGGCTTGATCGTCGATACCTTGAAGACCCAGACCCTTGCATCGGGCACCAGGTTATGCGCGACCACCGCGAGCAGGTAGCTGCAGTAGATCCCGGCTTTGTATCCGCCAGCGACGATTGCGGCACTCCAGTTCACCAGATAGTCTTTTTGCGGCTTGGTCAGCGGAGGCCCGTTCTCAATATCGAGATACGCATAGGAGCCGGGTGCAAAACCCTCCGCTGCCATCAGGTTCGCGGCATCCGCACCATCTGTCGTGCCCTGGTCGGCTGACGGCTTCTTGCTGCCCGGCCCGGTCACCTGCTGTCCGACATAGACGGGTGCCACGCCCCATCCGGCGGCTTGCAGATTGGCCCGAGTTCCCATCCATGTTCGATCTCTGTGGCTGGGAGCCGGCGCGAGGTAGAACCCGCACCACTTGAGGTTGGAATTGCCAATCAGAAAGTCCATCACGGCGTCACCGGGATAGATGTCGGTATCGAATCCAGCGAATCCAGGCATAGTGTTCTCCTCAGTTCTATGTCGTCATCCAGCCGATCTTCCGTATTGCAAACCCGCCGTTCGG
>JAYVZU010000599.1:0-3022 GCA_043783075.1 Rhodanobacteraceae bacterium | reverse complement strand
CAATTATTTGAACCCACACCACATAGCCGTTTGCAACACGGAAACTCCCCACACATTTTGACGGGTCGCAATTTGCCCCATCGCCGTGGGAGTACAATTCAAGCGACATATGGCCAGCCCATTTGCCAAATCAAAAGTCGAAGGGAACTCGTTCATGCCAAAGTTCTTAGTGGAAGCCGCTTACACCGCAGAAGGTTATAAGGGGCTGATGAAAGACAAAGCGTCCGGCCGCAAGGCAGCCATCGCAAGCGCAGTCAAAAAACTGGGCGGAAAGCTCGACGCTATCTACTTCACCTTGGGGGATAAAGACGTCATCCTGATCGTCGACCTGCCCGACGCCATCTCGGTCGCGGCTCTCTCGGCTGCTGCCTGTGCGAGTGGAATGTCGCGGACAAGCACCACACTCCTGCTCACCGTCGCAGAGGCGGACGAAGCCCTTTCCAAGGTTGTCACCTACGTAGCGCCGGGCGCTTAGGAAAGCTTTAGGGGACCGGGCATGTTCACGTCAGGTCCCTTACAGCGACTCGCTGTCCTCGACGAGTGTCAATAGCGCTTACCCCAGGACGCTGGCACGTATCCAATCCAGCCACAACCGCGTCCGTCTATCTTCAGGCAGTACAGCCGTACCGTTTTGGTCGACTTCTTCCCTTCGTCTTCAGCTTCGACGCGAGCCGGAATGGCTTCATTGCACTCTGGACAGCGAAATATAAGTGTTGGCATAGTTGCTTCGATCAGTGTGCTGCTTAGCATGCCCACTTGGTCGCCTCCGATTCAGCACAGCGAAAGTCCGCAGTTGAACAAGCCAAAGCCACCGGATAGTGAACGGTTACCATATATGAATCGTGCATGAAAGCCCCGTGTGTCAGCAACTTCGCTCGTTTGAAATCTAAGCCGTTTCCTAAAGGTATGCTGGGCACCAGTAGTTGTGCAATTTATCTTTCGATATTGCTGGGCAGTAAATCCGGAATGGTATTGCGTGATCACAGTTTCCCAAACTTCAGCTTGCGCGCACGGGCGAAAGACGCCCAGATCGTTGGACCTGAACGAGTTGCATCGCCGGGCGCGGGATAGACGCAACCCCATTTTCGCGGGGATACACAATCTGTCATAGGCTGCTAAAAACTGTAGAAGGGGGAATGGTGGGCCGAGAGGGACTCGAACCCCCGACACCCTCGGTGTAAGCGAGGTGCTCTAACCAACTGAGCTATCAGCCCAAACCAAAAGTAGAACTTCTTCAGTGTAGGCGAGTGCAGCCCGTCGCGCAAATGGGCACCTATGGCTCCGCGGGCACCAGACGTCGTTTCCAAACCTCGGCCCCTCGCTTGTGGGAACGCTTCGGCTGCATTCCAAGCAGCGGAACGTCGCGCACAATCCACTTCAGATCGGCGTTATGCGCGAAAAAGCGACATCCGGTACACAGTAGTCTGTTTAGGATGAAACGCCTACTTCCAGCCCTCACACTCGGTCTCCTTCTCGTAACCGCCCAGGCACAATCCGACGGATTCATCTTCCAGCCCATCTCCTGCGGCCATGCGCTGCCGTCCACCCAGCCAGACAATCACGCCTCCACGCTCGCCGAACTCAAAAACGGCGACATCCTTACCGCTTGGTTTGGCGGCACGCGGGAAGGCGCGCTCGATCAGGCGATCTACGGCGCGCGCCTCCACGCCGTTACATGGTCCGCCCCGGTGGAACTCGCCCGACTCGACAAACTCGCGGTCTGGAACCCCGTCCTCTTCCACCCCAAAGACGGCCGCCTGTGGCTGTACTACAAGTACGGCACTCACCCCAGTAAGTGGCTCAAAGCACGCAAAGTTTCGATCGACGAAGGCCTCACCTGGAGCGCCGAAGAGCACCTCCCGGACGGAATCCTCGGCCCAATCATCGATAAGCCACTTGTCCTTCCCGACGGCACCATCGTAAGCGGATCCTCCGTCGAAAACGGAAAATGGGCAGCATGGGTCGAGCGCTCCGCCGACAACGGCGCCACCTGGACCAAATTTGGCCCGATCACTCTCCCCGATGCCGCCGACATCCCAGATGACGGTGCGATCGCCGCCTCCGCGCAAGTAGATAAGCCGACTCCGGAAGGAATCATCCACACCAAGCTCTATCCGCCCGCCAAGGAAGTAATCGGCATCATCCAACCGTCGGTCTTGTCGCTCGGAGCCCACCATCTCCGCTTCTACGCACGCGTCCACTCCGAAGCCAACCGCGTCGCAATATCCGACTCGACCGACGACGGCCGTACCTTCACCCAGGCCCGCCTCATCGCGCTTCCCAACCCCAACTCCGGCATCGACGCCGTGGGCCTCCGCGACGGTCGCATCGTCCTCAACTTCAATAACAGCGATAACACCCGCACCCCGCTCAACCTCGCCGTCAGCAAAGTTGGCGAATACTTCAAAATCTTCAAGACCCTCGAAGACACCGCAGGCCAATACTCCTACCCAGCCATCGTCCAGGCCGCCAACGGCGACATCCTCACGACCTACTCGTGGCGCCGCGAAACCATCAAATTCGTCCGCTTCCCGCTAGCCGACATTCCCAAATAGCCCTATCGATGCTCATACACATCCCACCCCAGGTAATTCCCCAGAGCCTCTACCAGAGCTGGCCCGCAGTGCGCCCGGTCATAGTGGCGTGGTGTTCAAACCCGTTCCGACAGATATGCTGCATCAGCGCTGGTAGTCGCGGAACTTGCTCGACAGCCTTAGTCCCAAAAGTTTCGAGTGGATCATCGGTGAACTTACCCTCACCTACATACACCCGGATCTTCGCCGATAAATCATTCGTGGAAACCCGCCCGAAAGTAACTGGCCCAGCCGGAGTCCGTCCGGCAAACGCCCCAACAGTATTCGCTTCGCCCAGCACCGTCCCTAGAATGGGCGCAGTCCCAATTCGAATAGCCGGTAGAAAATCCTTAGGGAGACTCTGCACAAGTTCTGCGTCCACAGTCTGATTGATTAGTCTGAAGTTCAGGGGTGGATTGCGATGAAGCAGCGTAGCTTGGCGTCTCTGG
>JAYVZU010000598.1:0-9102 GCA_043783075.1 Rhodanobacteraceae bacterium | reverse complement strand
GGCGAGGGCAATGGTTGCCAGAAGCAGGAAGAGGCGACGGAAGATGCGGGTCATATTTATCAATTGTAGGCTGGTGGTTGGACGCTTGACCGCCGAAGTAGGTTACAAACTTAGCGACGGCGGGCTTCGACCATGATGCAGCGGTCCATTACGACCTTGATGCCGTGGGATTCGGCGAATGCGGCGGCTTCCGGGTGGACGATTCCCTGCTGGACCCAGAGTGCGGGAAGTTGGAGGGCGATCATCTCGTCAACAATCGCAGGGATGAATTTTGGAAGGCGAAAGACGTTGACGAGGTCGGGTTTGATGGGGAGCGCGGAGAGCGAGTGGTAACACTTTTCGCCGAGGACGGTTTCGAGCGAGGGGTTGACCGGGAGGATGCGGTAGCCGTGCTGTTGCATGTAGGCGGAGACATAGTGGCTCGGCTTCATGGAGTCGTCGGAGATACCGATGACGGCTATGGTTTTGGAGTCGAGGAGATCGAGGATGGTTTGGGGTTCGTTCATGGGTTTGGGTGATGCGGGGCAGTTCGAAGATCTAACTACGGAGATTCTGGCTTCGCCAGAATGACGGCGTGTTTGGGGAATGACCTCGGTTAGGGGTGCCAGTTGCCGAGGAGGCGGCGGATGACGATGAGTTCGCCGAGATGGTAGGCGTTGTGGTCGGCGATCAGGAGGGCTTCGCGGAGGAGGTTTTGGCCGTTGCCCCAGAGGAATGGTTTATAGATGTCGACGTTGGGCTTGGTGAGGAGGGCTTCGAACTTCTTCTGGTCGGCGCGAATGGCGGCGATGGTGTGGTCCCAAGAGTAGGGGGCCGGGGGCTCGGCCGTCTTGGGCCAGTACGCTGCGGGCCACTCCAGATGCTGGTAGCCGCCGGTGGGTGGGGCGCAGAAGTCGAGGATGTCTTTTTGGGCGATGCGTAGGTGCTCGAGGATTTGCCAGGCGGAGTACGGGAGGTTGGCTGGGACTTTGCCGCGATCTTCGGCTGGAAAGTCTTTGATGGCGGCTTCGAAACTGACGTGGGCCTGGCCGTCGTTTAGGAGGGCGAGGAGCTGGGTAATGAGAGGGTTGGTGGTCTCGGGAGTCGCCATATGCTGTTTGGATGCAAGTTCGGAAGAGTAAGGTTCGGAGAGTGTTGACCCCACCTCAAATGATGGAGCTATTTGAGATGGGGCACCCGGTAATTTTCGGGAATTTCAAAAAAGGCGGGTTAGTCTTCTGAGTCGTCGAGGGTGGTGGGAAGGTTGCCCTCGCGGCGCATGCGGAGGAAGCCTCGGATGAAGGGTTCGAGGGCACCGTCGAGGACCTTGTCCACGTCGCCAACTTCTACGCGGGTTCGAAGGTCTTTCGCCATGCGGTAGGGCTGCAGGACGTAGCTGCGAATCTGGGAGCCGAAGCCGATTTCCAGCTTCGTGTCTTCGATCTTGCGGGTTATGGCTTTCTTCTTGTCGAGCTCGTACTCGTAGAGTTTGGAGCGCATCATCTTCATGGCGCGATCTTTATTCTTATGCTGCGAGCGCTCGTTCTGGCAGCCGGTTACGAGACCCGTTGGGAGGTGGGTAATGCGGACAGCGGAGTCTGTGGTGTTGACGTGCTGGCCGCCCTTGCCGCCGGAGCGATAGGTATCGATGCGGAGATCTTCCACCTTGATGTCGATGATGATGGTGTCGTCGATTTCGGGCGAGACGAAGACCGACGCGAAGCTGGTGTGGCGGCGCTTGGCGGAGTCGAAGGGCGAGATACGAACGAGGCGGTGGACGCCAGTTTCGCCGGAGAGCAGACCGAAGGCGAACTCGCCGGTGATGGTGAAGGTGGCGGACTTGATGCCGGCCTCGTCGCCATCCTGAATTTCGTTGATTTCGACCTTGAAGTTCTGGCGCTCGCCCCACCGGATGTACATGCGCATGAGCATCTCGGCCCAGTCCTGGGACTCTGTGCCGCCGGCGCCGGGGTGAACGGTGACGATGGCGTTGAGCATGTCGGTATCGCCGGAGAGCATGGTTTTGGATTCGAGCTTTTCGGCGTATTCGACGAGAGCGGGGATCTCTCGGGTGAGGTCGGGTTCGGTATCTTCGCCTTCGCGGGCGAGTTCGAAGTAGGCTTCGATGTCGTCAACACGGCGGGCGAGTTCGGCCTCGTCAGCGAGAAGCGACTCTACACGTTTGCGGTCGCGCATGAGCGGTTGGGAACGTGCGACATCGGCCCAGACGGAGGGGTCTGAGATCTTTTCTTCGATGGCGGTTAGTTCGCGGCGGAGGCGGGGAGCGTCAAAGATACTCCCGCAGTTCGCTGACTTTATCGCGGACCGGGGAGTAGGTGTATTCGAAGTCGGAGAGCATCTTTTTATTTTAGAGCAAATACTTGAGCAGGAACGAAGCGGCAAATTGCGAGAGTAGCTAAAGCAATGACGGCGCAGAGCCATGCGAACCAATCGCCGTAGCGGGTGTAGATGGAGCGCAGGGTACTGGGTGCGAATTCGAAAGAGAAAGCGTAGGCTCCGCGGACGTGGCGAGGGGCTTCAATGGCGATACGACCGAGGGGGTCGATGGCAGTGGTGATGCCGGTATTTGTGGAGCGGAGTAGCCAGCGACGATTTTCGATGGCACGCATCCTGGCCATATTGAGATGCTGCCAGGGAGCACCGGTGTCGCCGTACCATCCGTCGTCGGAGATATTGACGAGGACTTCGGCATTATTCAACGCGAATTGGCGGACCTCGTCACCGAAGATGGATTCATAACAGACGAAGACTCCAAATTTATGGTCGGCGATTGAGAATATGTTGCGGGTGGAGCCACGATCCATGTCACCGACGCCTTCGGTGAGCTTATCCGCGAAGGAGAAGAATTGCTTGAAGGGGATGTACTCTCCCCAGGGGACGAGGTGGATTTTGTCGTAGCGGCCGGAGTATTCACCGGATGAGCTAAAGAGTGAGGCGGAGTCGTAGAGATAGTATCCACGCTGCGGGATTGGGCTGCGGTCTACGCCGAGAGAACCTGCGATGACTGGCGATTTAGCAGCGATGGCGAGTTGACCGAGTGCGGCGCGGAAGACAGGATCGCTGGACATGAAGTGCGAGGGGGCCTCTGGCCAGATGATGAGAGCGGGGGGCTGAGGTATTTCTCCAGAGGTCCAGTTCAGCTTGCCGGTTGAATCCATGACGGAAATTGTGGGATGCAGGGTGGCTGCGGTGAATTGATCTAACTCCTGGGGGAGCGAGAGTGCGTCAGATTCCCTGCCGACAGCGCCTACCTCAATATTTTCCTGCATCATGACGGCTACTTGTTTACCGGACGGAACAGAATATTGCTTGAATGTTGCTTCGAAGCGAGATAGTTGGAGACTTATCGCCAGGACGAACGCAACAAGTGGAGCATTGATGCGGGGCCAGCCTGTCCGGACAAAGAATGGCACCATGGCCGCATTCACCGCTGCGATGACGAAGCTGATTCCCATGACTCCGGCGACTGGAGCAAGCCCGGCGACGAAGAGGTTTTCCACCTGGGTGTAGCCGAGGAGATCCCATGGGAAGAACGTAATCCGGGCGCGGGCTAACTCGACTGCGACCCATAGAAACGGTGCCAGGAGAAGCGCTCCGCGGATGCCGAGCGCGGAACGTCGCGCAAAGACAACTGCCGCGGCAAAGACCGCGTGATAGGTGCCGAGATACATGGAAAAAAGAATCAGTATCCCAAAGGAGACCATTGGCGGTAGCCCGCCGTAGATATGCATGGTCTGGTATATCCAATAGCAATTGCCCATATACCAGCAGATGCCGCAGACGTAGCCCAACAGGGCAGCGCGACGAACGGTAATGGGGGAGCCGTCAGGGGTATCGAGCAACAACGCAACCAGGAACGGGACGAGCGCGATCCAGCACAATGCAGATCGCCAGGGGGGCACTGGACCGGCCATGGGGAACATTGCGATTTGCAGCGCAGCGGAGAGTAAAACCAAAGCCCAGTTGCGGGCGGAAACGAGTCGCATCACGCGCAATTTTAGCACTGGAGCGCATAATTTATCGGGATTCGGTAAAGACGATGGCGTGATTGCAAGGTCTCGATGTCGGGAAGTGACTCTGCTGATGGAGCTGAGTTTGAGGAGACGCAGCGAGTTTTTTGGATCCCGAATGAGAGCTAGTTAGTAGGAAAAGGAGCTGGAAAATGGCAGGCTGATTTCCATACGATTGCAAAATATTTTGGCGATTATTTGATAGCTCACGTTGATTTCTGTATCGTCTGAAGTGTTAGTTAGCGCACGGACGATGAGTGTAGAGTTTTCTTCCCCTGTCGAGTGGCTTCTAAACATCGGAGGTAGAGTATTGGCAATTAGTGATGTTATTGCGCAGATTGATACAGAGATTTTCAGACTTGGTGCAGAGATTTTGGAATTGCAGCAGGCCAAAGCAATGTTGGGCGGAAGTGCACCCGTAGCCGCAGCTGCAGCAGTAGCTGCTGCACCGGTGAAGAGCGGTCGCCGTGGCCGTCCCAAGGGAAGCAAGAACTCGAAGCCTGTTGTGGTAAAAGCCGCAGAGCCGAAGGCACCAGCGAAGGCTACGAAGCGCAAGCTGAGCCCTGAAGGCCGCAAGGCAATTGCAGACGCTATGAAGCTTCGTTGGGCAGAGCGCCGCAAGGTGGCTGCGAAGTAAGAAATTAGTTTGATTTCAAAAAGGGTCTCGCCTGTGGGCGAGACCCTTTTTTGTTTGCTGCAAGGCACGGTGGAATGCTGGGTTCGGTCCGACGCTAAAGCGAAATACTGAGATTCTTCGCTTTGCTCAGAATGACCTCGGAGGTGTATTAGAAGCTATCGAATGACGATGACTTCGCGCAGGGCATCTTTTGCCAGAAAGAATTTGTGGCTTGAGAACTTCTTGAAGAGCGTCTCGACCTGGCGGGTGGTGTAGGTCTGCAGGATGGGATGGGAGCCGATTGGCTGCAATTCGAGTTGGTCGGTCGCGGTGAGGTGGTAGCGCGAGAATCCAGTATCGTCGCCCGTGAGTTTGGAGTGGAAGAGCGCGAGGAGCTGGCCGCCGGGCGCCATGACATCGAAGATGCGGCTTAGGACTGGTTCGAGAAGCGATTCGGGCAGGTAATCGGCGGTGTCCCAGAGGGTTACAACGTCGAAGTTGCGACCGGCGAAGTCGAGGTTGTCCTCGAGGAAACGGTCGATGTCGTAGGTTGTTTTCCCAGCGTTGGGGCCGTCGGTTTCGACTTTCTGGTACTCGTGGCGCGATGCGTCTTCGACGAGGTTCGCCATATAGACGCTGTGGCCCAGATTGGTGATGAAGTTGATGTTGCCGGCGGAGGTGGGACCGATGTCGAGGATACGCAGCGATTCGTGGGCGCGGAGATGCTTCTGCAGCTGACTCCATCCACTGGAGTGACGCGAGGTTCTCGCGGCTCCTGCGTTGCCGCCGGAGTTGCTTGTCTTTCCAGCAAAAAAGGCCATGCTGCGCGATCCTTTCGTGGATTAGACTTGGGGTTCGGCGGCGGGGGTGGAGCTGCTGACGAGCTCGACGCGACCGCAGACAGTAGCACTTTCCTCGATGGAGAGGCGACCGGCGAAGATGTCGCCGTTGACGATGGCGGACTGGCGCAGCTCGATGCGTCCGGTGGCGTGGATATTGCCTTCGATATGGCCGAAGACGATGATATCGCGGACGTTAAGGTCTGCCGTGACCTGGGCATTGGGGCCGACGGTGAGGCGGCTACCGGTAAGGGTGATGGTGCCTTCGAACTTGCCATCGAGAAATAAATCTTCCGCTCCTACGAGCTCTCCGCGGATGCTGACGGACTTTCCGATGTGCGTGGAACCTTCAGCTGGGGTCATGGAATGTCCTTTCGTGCCGTGCTCGACTGGATGGTCCGCCGAGGCACCGCATGATGCGAACTATACCCATTGCCCGGCGCGGAGGCAAACTTGAAAACCCTTGGCGGGTAGGTTGCGTCATACTGAAACGGATGAATTGGAAATTGACACGAATTCGAAACGGTGGCCAGAGTAACCCGCGGTCTGCGGCCGCCTGCGGTGTGCTGGCCGTGATGTTGGTGGGGTTCGCTGGGTTGCTGGCAGCGCCGGGCCAGGCGACCTCGGGTCAGGCTACGTCGACCGAGGGTTCACCGCTGGGTGTGGCACCGAAGGAGTGGGCCAGAGACGCGGCGATGAATGAGTTGAAGGTGCTGAACTACGGCCGCTCGTACCTGCGTTACCGGGAGCATACGAACGATGAGAAGGGCAACCATCTGCGGGAAGTGATCGAGTCGAAGGATGGGCCGGTGGCACGGCTGCTGATGAAAGAGGGTCGACCGCTAACTCCGCAAGAAGATAAATGGGAGCATGACCGGCTGCAGGCGATGCTGGATTCTCCGGCGGCCTACGCCAAGCATGTGAAGGGCGATGTGAGCGGGAAGAAGATGGGTTCGGACCTAATCAAGTTGACTCCGGACGCGATGCTCTACAGCTATACGCCGGGGCAGCCGCAACGGCTGGACCGGGTGCTGCAGGCGGACGATTTGCCGGAAATTGTTATCGATTACAAGCCGAATCCGAAGTGGACGGCGCCGACGATCTCTTCCGATGCGCTGACGGGAGTCGAGGGGCGGGTGTGGATCGACCCGAAGACACACTACCTGACGCGGATGGAGGCAGATATATTTCGGCCGGTAAATTTTGGGCTGTTTTTGGCGCGTATTTATCCCGGGGGCAAACTTACGTTTGAGCAGACAAGAATGGGTGAGCGCCGCTGGATTTTTTCGAAGTTTACGGAGAAGATCACATTGAGGGTACTAATTAAGACGATCAAGGAAGATACGGATATTGAGGCGTGGGGATTTTCGGTGGTGCCGGAGATGAGTTATCAGGATGCGATTAAGATGCTTTGGGCTATGCCGCTGCCGAAGTAGGGTTGGGTAGGCGTCGGCTCTGTGCCGGTAAAGACAACTACGGAGATTCTGGCTTCGCCAGAATGACGGTTGTGGTTAGGTAGATTCTTTTGCCATGCGCCAGTGGTCTTCCAGTTCCTCGGGTGAGGAGGCTTTCAGGGTTTCGATGCCTGCGGCGGATTCCATCGTGTTGAAGCGGGAGCGGAATTTCTGGTTGGCTTTGCGGAGAGCGAACTCGGGTTCTAGCTTTAGGTGGCGGGCGAGATTTACGGCGGTGAAGAGTAGGTCGCCTAGTTCGTCTTCGATTGCGGCTTGATTGTTGGTGGCGACTTCAACCCTTAGTTCAGCAGCCTCCTCGGCTAGTTTGTCGAAGAGGCCCTGGACGTCGGGCCAGTCGAAGCCTACCTTGGCGGCGCGCTGGCCGAGTTTGAAGGCTTCGAGGATGGCGGGTTGATAGTGGGGGACCTCGTCCATGTAGTGGGTCGGTTTGGGGCGGGCGGCTTTTTCGGTTTGCTTGATGGCGTCCCAGGTTTGTTTGACGTCTTCCGGAGTCTCGGCTTTGCCGTCTGAAAAGATGTGGGGGTGGCGTCGGATCAGCTTGGCGTTCAGGTTTGCGGCGACGTCTTCGATGGAGAAGTAGCCGGCTTCGTCGGCCATCTGGGCGTAGAAGAGGACTTGCAGGAGCAGGTCGCCGAGTTCGTCCTTGAGGTCGGGCCAGGCGCGGCGGTCGATGGCGTCGAAGACCTCGTAGGTCTCTTCGAGGGTGTGGCGCTTGATGGAGTCGAAGGTCTGTTCGCGGTCCCAGGGGCAGCCGTTGGGGGCTCGGAGACGGGCCATGATGGCGATGGACTCTGAGAGGGCGGCGGTACGGTTTTCTTCAGACATGGGTCCAGATTATCGGAAGACGTTGTATTCTGGGCTGGTGAGCGAGCAGACGACACCATCGACGAGGACGCGGACCGGCTGGAAGATGCTGCTGGTTCTGCCGTATCTGGGGCTTATGTTTCCGCAGTTTTATGCGCGGGCTACACCGGAGCTGTGTGGGTTTCCGTTCTTTTACTGGTACCAGTTTATGTGGGTGGTGCTGACGGCTGGGTTGCTGGGACTGGTTTATAAGAAGGTCAAGTATTAACTCCTAGGCGAAAGTAGGCGACGCCGTCCATGAACCATCACCTATATCCCGATGCTGTCGACCTAAGTCTTGTCGGAGAATATCCAGCCGCAGTAGGAAGCGGTGGAGGTTACGTCTGGGATGACGTACTGGAATATCGCGTCTGGTGTCACCCAGAGCGCGGCGCGCCTGACGACGACAATGGAAACGACTACTACTTCGCCTTTGCAACCTACGCGGAGGCTGCCGCCGCCTCTGCAACCCTACCGGGCACAGAGGAGCCAATTGCACTCATTCGGCAACTGGAATACATAACTGAACCCGAATCTGGTCTGTACAAACACGTAGAAGAGATTCGGATCACGGAATGGCCAGTAGGGTTTCTGCGTCGTCCGCGACGTACTCCGGACACCATCCCAGCATTTCTATCCCCGAATGCGCCGAGAAATCGTCTCGATATTCTCAGGGGATTGGTCCCGGGCTGAAGCCCTTCGTTTGATGGCGTTTGATTGATGAGGCTAAAGCCTCATCCTCCCACCTAAATGCAGGTAGAGATGTTCATGGGGCTGAAGCCTCGTGCTCGCACCAAACCGGCAAATGCGAATCGAATTGGGCTGACCCGATATCATAAGGGTTGGGCCTCTATGGATCTGCTGGCGAAAATTCGGACTTTGCCTACCTCGGCGGGATGTTATCTGTACAAGAACGCCGAGGGTGAGGTGATCTACGTCGGCAAGGCGAAGAACCTACGGGCGCGGGTGCGGTCGTACTTTCTGGCGGCCAGCCAGATGAATCAGAAGACCGGCTCGCTGATGCGCGAGGCCGTCGACCTGGAGTACATCACCGTCGCGAATGAGCGCGAGGCGCTGGCGCTTGAGAACAACCTGATCAAGCAGCGGAAGCCGCGGTTCAACATCCTGCTGCGCGACGATAAGACCTATCCGTACATCAAGCTGACGATGGGCGACCGGTATCCGAAGGTGTTTGTGACGCGGCGGTTGCGAAAGGATGGGTCGGCTTACTTTGGGCCATATTTCCCGGGGAATCTGGCGTACCGGCTGGTCGACCTGATTCATCGGAGTTTTCTGATTCCGAGCTGCAAGGTGGATCT
>JAYVZU010000597.1:0-9104 GCA_043783075.1 Rhodanobacteraceae bacterium | reverse complement strand
ACGGCACACCCGTCTCGCTCGGCGTCGATCTCTCCTCCGCATGGAACGCACCCTGCGCCGCACCGTTCACTCCCACCGGAGCCGTGTCGCCGACCTGCAGCTCCTACCTCGCCTACACCCGCTCCGCGCCCACCCGCACCCTCGCGCCAACCGAGCAGATCCGCTTCCAGACCACGTCCATCCCCAGGCTCGCGCTGAACGGGCGCTTCCTCTACAGCGCCACCACAAGCAACCTGAACAACTACAACGAGTTCTTCAACGGCCTCGTCTCCCGCCTTGCGCTACGCCAGTCCAACATCACAGGCTCCGCGCATATCCGCCGCATCAACGTCAACGGAGACATCGGCGCAACGTGGACCATCACGCCCCGTCTGATGGCAACCAACATATATAACTTCTCCGACTTCCGCATGCCCGGCACCCTATCGCTGCTGGAGACGGACTACGCCGGAACCAACACCCTCGTCGCGCCCGGGGCCGTTACAACGCTGGCAACCACCGACGACGAATTTCTCAACCAGAAGACCCACACCAACACCTCCATGCTCATCTGGGACGTCACGTCGCGAGCCCAGATCAACGGCGGCTTCCGTTATCGCTCCCGCGTCATCAACAACGCTGCCGGCGACTCTATCCCCATCCACGAAGATTGGGGATTCCTCGGCGCAACCCTTCGGCCCGGTCCAAATCTCCGCATCAACTTCAATTTGGAGTCGATGTACGCCGACAACTCGTTCACCCGCATCAGCCCACGCCAGATGCAGCACTATATTGTCCGCACGACCTATAAACCGCGTACCTGGCTCACCCTCGCTGGCACCGTAAACATCCGCGAGAGCCGCAATAACGTCGACACCGTAAACCACCTCACGCACAATCGCGACTTCTCCTTTGGCGCCAACATTGGATGGTCGGAAAAGTGGTCGCTGGACTTCAACTACTCCTACAACGACATCTACTCCAGCACCCTGGAGTGCTACGCCTCCACCCCCGCGCCGCCCTCCGCCACCCCGGCGCCGGACGTTTGCGTCGCTGCCGGGACACCCTACGCCAGCACCGGCTTCTACAAAGCTCCAACGCAGTTCGTCTCCGGTGCGCTAACTCTAAAACCCGTCAAAAAAGCCCGAGTCAACCTTGGTTTCCGTGCCAGCAACACCAGTGGCAGCACCGAAACCTTCAATAACCGGCAGGTTCCGGGTTCGCTACAGTCGCAGTTCTATACCCCATTCGCCAACGCCAACTTCGATATCGCCCGCAACTGGAGCTGGAAGGGCGACTACAACTTCTACGGCTACGGTGAGAACTCGCCAGTTGGCCCCACCGCACCCCGCAGCTTCCACGGCAATGTCTGTACGCTTGCCGTCCACTATTCCTTTTAGCGCTTCAACTCAATTCACCCAAGGAGCTTCATCCATGTCATTCCCGCTCAAAGCCGCCGCACTTACCGTTGCTCTGTTCGCAGCAGCTTCCATGCACACTCAGGCCCCAGCCACCTACACAGCGAAGTGCCAGATGTGCCACGGCGCCACCGGTCTGGGCGACTCTCCCGCAGGCAAGGCTATGGGAACCAAATCCTTCAAGCTGCCCGAAGTCGTCAAGGAATCCGACGCCGAGCTTACCACCATCATCAAGTCCGGCAAGGGCAAGATGCCAGCCTTCACCGGCAAGCTCACCGACCCCGAGGTCACCGCTCTCGTCGGCTACATCCGCAAACTCCAGAAATAACTTCGCCTGAATTCCGTTTCGGGGGGAGGGACGGGACTTGAACCCCGATCCCTCCTCAAGCAAACCGAATCAAGCCACCTCGCCCCAACCCAACGGAGAGATACATGCCACCAGTCACAGACACCACGGAAGACAAAAAAGCGCCGTCACCCACCAGGCGTTCCTTCCTTACCTCAATTTTCGCCATTAGCGGAGCAGTCGTCGGCGCAATCCTCGCCGCGCCGCTGTTCCGCTTTGTCACATTTCCGCTGCGTAAAACCGCTGACGAAACCTCATGGTCCGACGTAGGTCCCGCTGCCGACTTCGCCTCCATCACCGCGCCCGTTGCCAAGACCATCACCCTCGAACGCCGCGACGCCTGGCAGACCACCTCGTCCCAGACCGCCGTGTATGTGCTGCCCGCGAAAGACGGCGCACTGCGCATCCTGTCGCCGATCTGCCCGCACCTCGGCTGCTCCGTCCGTTGGGAAGACGCAGACAACAAGTTCGTCTGCCCCTGCCACTCCGGCGCATTTAGCGCGGATGGAGTTCGCCTTAGCGGCCCACCGCCCCGCTCCATGGACACACTCGAAGCCAAGGTGGAAGACGGCACCCTCAAGGTCCGCTACCAGTACTTCCGGCAACTAGTCCTCAACAAAGAAACCATGGCATAGGCGAGGACAGACATGAGCAACCACATAACACCCGACCCCGGCGAGAAGACCGACTTTATCTCCCGCGCTGACGCCTGGCTCGATGCACGTACCGGAATCGACGAAATCCTCCACGAGTCCCTCGACGAGCCCATCCACGGCGGAGCCCGCTGGGCCTACGTCTTCGGCTCCGGGCTCATCTTCCTCTTCATGTCCCAGGTCATCACCGGAATCTTCCTGGCCCTGTATTACGTTCCATCGGCCGACCACGCTCACACGGTCGTCGCCTACATCGTCAAGGTGGTTACCTCCGGATCGTTCATCCGCAGCATCCACGCCTACGGCTCCAGCGGCATTATCATCCTGCTCTGCCTCCACATCGGTCAGACAGTTCTCTACGGCTCTTACAAGGGCCGCCGCGAACTCCTCTGGCTCTCCGGCTGCATCTTGATGGCGCTGATGCTCGGTATGGCCTTCACCGGCTACCTCCTCCCCTGGGACGAGAAAGCCTACTTCGCCACTGCCGTCGGCACCAACCTCGTCGCGGAAGTCCCCTTCATCGGCCCCATCCTCCAGAAGCTTGTTCGAGGCGGCGACCAGATGGGTACACTCACGCTCTCACGCTTCTACGTCATGCACGTCTTCCTGCTACCCGGCATGCTGATCGCCTTCATCGCCGGTCACATCTTCTTCTTCCGCAAGGCGGGTGCCGCCGGCCCAATCGAAGAAGATCCCATCGAGCCGAAGCTCCCGTCGGTTCCCTTCTACCCGAAACAGGTCTTTATGGATGCGGCGTTCGCTGTCGTCCTCATCGGTATCCTCGCCGTCATCGCGATGAAGATTCCCATGGACCTCGGCCCCGCCGCCAACCCGGCAGACACCCACTTCCTGCCACGGCCCGAGTGGTATTACCGGCCAGCCTTCCAGTGGCTCAAATACCTTAGCGGTCAGTGGTCCTTCGTCGGTGGCATCCTGATGCCGGCCGTCCTCGCCCTCATCTTCGCTGTGGCACCGTTCCTCGATCGCCGCCTCGAACGCCGCCCCTGGAAGCGTCCCATCTCCGTCGGAGCTTTCTTCCTCTTCCTCATCTGCTACACCTGCCTCGGCGTCCTCAGCTACCGCGCTGACTACAGCGACCCCGGCATGGCCGCGCAGATGCACAAGCAGGAAGCCGACACCGAAGCCTTCATGGCCAGGCCCTTCGTCCCAGAGGCCGCTGCCGGAACAACCTCCGCTAGCCTCGCCTCAGCCGATCCGCTCGTCGTAAAGGGAAGCGCGCTCTTCCAGTCCAACTCCTGTAACTCCTGCCACGGCGACAACGGTATTGGAAGCGCGGCCGCCCCGGCTCTTACAAGTGTCTCCACCAAGTACACAGACGAACAACTCATTGCAATCCTGAAGAAGCCGACGCCCACCATGAGCAACGGCGGCATGCAGGCAGTCACACTAAAAGACGAGGACATGAACGCATTGTCGAAGTACCTTCGCCAATTGCACTAATCCAGCGTCAAAATAAAGCCTGGTCACGCGAGCCCGTCACGCGGCCAGGCCCTTTCTTTTTGCTATTCCCCTGGCCGCAGATTCTTCTTCAAAAACTCCACATATACATCCCAATCGGACACCACCATCCCGTGCCCGCCCTCGTGCATGTAGTAGCTCAGATCATGGAAGATCGGTACCTTCGCCGCTGGCCAGACATCCGTACCCAGATCCTGCTTGCCCAGCAACTTATAGACTGGCCCCGCCGCAACCTCCGCCAGCCACTCGCCCTTCGGATCAGACCAGTTATCCGTCGTCCCGGTCTGTAATAGCAGCGGCCGAGGAGCGATCAGCGCAATCAACAAATTAGCGTCCATCGGAGCCTTATCCGGGAACCCGCCCCACTTCGCATAGTTCGCCGCAAACTGGTACGGATACCGCGTCGGTGCCGTCAGATGCGCCACCGTCTCGCCATAGTTCCTCGCGCTGAGCGCCGCTCCGCCCTCACCCGAGCAGCTTGCAATCACCGCCGCAAACCGCTGGTCATGAGCCCCAGCCCACATCACCGTCTTGCCCAGCCGCGACACCCCATGGATCGCCACCCGCTTCGAATCGATCGCCGGGTCTGTCTCGAAGTAGTCCTCCACCCGGCTCATCCCCCAGGCCCAAGCGGCAATCGAACCCCACTCATCGGCCGCCCGTTCCGTCTGCCCCGACTTCAGATACCGAGCCCGAATCCCGGTCGGAAACCCCTCCAGATAATCCGGGTCCAGATCGCCGTAGTAGAACGTTGCGACGCCTATCCCCGCAGCCAGAAACGGCTGTACGTTGATCCGCCCAAACCCACGCCCCGCCGGCGGATCCTTCCGCTGATTCGTCTTCGCATCCCACACCGACTCTGGCTTGATCCCGTCGTCGTCCACCGCATTCTGGACCGCGCCAAAGTTGATGCTCAGCATCAGCGGCACCGGCTTCTTCGCCGCCATCGGCAGATAGATCACCAACTGAATGACCGGCCCGGTCTTTTCCTTATCCAGAAAGATCGTGACCTGCTTGCGAATCGCCTGCCCATACAGCGCCTTCGTGCCGGTATCGAAGACATCAAACGTCTCATCCGCTGGCCGCCCCGGAGCCTTGCCAAACTGCTGGCTCTCAAATAGCGCTTCAATTTGCGGACGCCGCTTCTCCATCCAGTCCTTCGCCGTCTTCACCGGCTTGCCGTCGTCAAACTTCAGCGGATCGACCAGAGTATACGTCCCCACCTTGGTCTCGTCGTAGTTCACCGGAATCCCCGCCACCACATCCGGCGACGGCTTTGCGGCAGCCTGCGGAGTTGCCGGCGCGGCCTGCCCACTCAAACTCCCCAAACACACCACCAGCAAACAAACAGGCAAACCAAACTTCATCATCACGGGGGAACTCCAAATGTAGGGGGATAGAAACCGCATCGACCCAACGCTAGAGATACCACCCCACCGCTGTCAACGCAGCCGCAGCTCACTGATCCCAAACGTACGAAAGGGACGCCGATTGCTCGGCATCCCTTCCACTCCGTACAGCTCTGGGGAGAACCCTTAGAAGCTGAGTCGCCCTCCCAATTGGATGATGCGCGCAAACCCAACCGTCGTCGTGATGTTGCCGAACGAAGCGGGGTTTACTACCGGAGCCGTCGTCAGGTTCGTCTGAGACGCCGTCAGGCTGCTCGTCGGGGTGCCAAACTGGGGTGTGTTGAAGGCATTCAAGGCTTCGGCGCGAATCTGCAAGTTGAACCGCTCGCGAATCTTGATTGTCTTGTTGACGGAGATAGAAGAGCTATTCGTACCCGGAACGCGGCACGGTAGCGTACGTGGTGTGTTGCCATAGGTGTATGCAGGAGCAGCCGTGAATGCGCTGGCGTTGATGTAAGCTGTCTCCGACCGACCTGTGCTATACGCTCCCAGACGTCCCTGCGGGCGACCCGAACCGCAAGCCGAGTGAATATCACCGGCCAGGTTTGGACGCTGCTGCACGCCACCAACGCCAGTCGTACCGAAGGTGCTCGATGCGCTCAGGTTGGTCTGGTTGATGGAGATCGGTACGCCGTTCTGGATGATCCACTCGTCGTTGATCTGCCAGCCACCAACCGCGTAGTCGATCAGATTGCCAACAAAACCGCTTGGGCCAGCCAGGAACTTACGTCCACGACCGAACGGCAGTTCGTACGAGATCGCCGCCGTGAAGCGGTTCGGGATGCTGTTCAGCGAGCGGGCATATTCACCCTTCGGATTGTTGGCATCCTGCGGTCCGTAGTTGTTGTAAATCTGCGATCCCGTCGACCACAGATTGTCCCAGTTCGAAGCCCAGGTGTAAGTGGTCAGCAGCGTCAAGCCCTGCCGCGTGTGCTTCTCGGCCTTGATCGCCAGTGAGTTGTAGTTGGTGTAACCGCTCGACCGAGCAACCGTAACCGAAGAGAACTGAGGGAACGGAAGCAGAAGCTGCCCCTGAGCCACAGTGGAGCTAGCCAATACGCCCGTCGATGGCAATCCGCCAACCTTGGTGGCGTAGTAAGGATTCGTCACCTTGGTCGTAAGATTTGCCGTACCGCCGGCATACGTCGAAAGAACGCTGTCCGGAAGCTGGTTGATGTTCGTTGCGTTCAGGAAGTTGCGGCCATGCGCCCCAATGTACGAGATCTTCAGCACAACGTCATACGGAAGGTGCTGCTGCACGTCCACCGAGTACTGCTGCATGAAGGGATAGCGGCGGCCAAACTCCTGCGGTGCCGAAGCGATGGCCGTGCTGCCCAGTGCGCTGCCGATACCGGTCAAAGCGGCAAGCGTATTGCCCGTCGGCAACAGTACGCCAGTCGCAAATGGGTTGGAGAGATATGCACCAGGCCCCGCAACGGTCGAAGCCGTCGTGCTGCCCGGCGTGTAGCTGCTCGTCTGCGAGAAGCCTGCCGTTGCGCCCGTTGCAATCGCAACCGGAGCGAAGAACACACCATAACCAGCATGGAATACCGTGTTCTTGAACGGCTGATACGCAACGCCGATACGCGGCGAGAACTTCGTGTGGCTATTGCTGCAGCAGTGGATTGGTGCACCGTTCGCGCCAGCAAAGTCGAGTCCGCCCTTGGTCGTGACCGTCGCGCCAGCCGCATTCACATACTGTGCGGTAGCCTTCGGGTCGAAGCCAACGTTGAAGCGATTGCTGCGCTCCGACTGCCCAAGCTCATACTCGTAACGCAGACCGATGTTCATGGTCAGCTTCTGATTCAAGCGGAAGTCGTCCTGCACGAACACTGCGTTGTACTTCGCCTGATTGATGAACACGCCCGTATTCAGCGTCAACGAGCCCGACGATGGAAGACCCATCAGAAGGTCGGCAACAGCTAACGTACCGTTCGTGCTGCTGGAACCGCCAGTTGCGTTGCTGTTCTGACCGCTGAACACGAAAGCTCCAGCGCCACCGCCAGTCGGATTCGTGTACACCGCCAAAGCCCTCAACGTATAGCCAAGCTTCACGTTGTGTTTGTTGATGGTCTTCGAAAGCACGATTGCAACGTTGTTTGAAGCATTGATCGTCGGGCCACCGTTTGACGCGCCCAGGCTGCCGCTGTTCGTGAAGTTCGAGAAGCTGAAGCCCGGGAACGTCGGCGACTGTAACAAGCTCGCATACGCCGAGCTAAAGCCCGTGCCGCCAAATCCCTTCGCCGCATCGAAGCCGCTAGAGTACTGGAACGCAGCGCTGTAGTAGCGGTTGAATCCAAACGCAGCCGTCAACAGAGTCGTCGGATTGATGGTGAAAGTATTGTTCACCGCGGTCGAATCCGTATACCGCAGCAGCTTCGTGGCGTTGGCATACTGCGCCTGAATCACGTTCGGCGCAGGCTCCTGAATCGCGTTGTGGACGTAAGAGGCAGCAGCCGTCCACCAGGGGGCAAACGTATGCTCCAGCTTGCCGATATATTCATCCGACCGCGTCTTGAAGCTGATGCTCGCATTCGAGTAGTTGTAAGCACCAGCGCCATACACCGTCGAGGTCTGAGGAGCGGGGAACGCATTCGCAACATACTGGCCGATCGCGTTAATCATGTTCGAGGGAATCTTGTTAGCGCCATATTCGGTAAGGAATGTGACCGTACGTGCACCGCCCGTGAAGGGCTGCGTCGGATCATACAGAATTTCGCAAGCGCCGCCGCCGATACCCGTCGTACCTGCGCAGCTCGTCTTGCTACCGTTTGCTGGAGCGTAGGCCGAGAAGTCGCCCAACCGTTCTGCAGCCGTCGGAAGGAAGTAAGCCGTTGTGTTGCTCACGTTCGGCTGACCCTGACGGTAGCCCTCTTCTGTTACCCAGAAGAACGTGTTATCCAGCCAGTGGGGCTTCTTGATCCAGTTCGGAAGAAGTGGACCACCGAATGCGCCAGAGTAAAGGTAGGTGGTGTTATCCGGAGTCGGTGCAACTACACCAGCGCTGTTAGCAAAGTTGAACCACTGATTACCCGCCCACGGAGTCTGACGAGTCTCGCCATACAGAACGCCGTGATAGACCGCAGAGCCCGACTTCAATGAAGTAGCAAATACTCCGCCACCGGTACGGCCGACTTCCGCGTCGTAGGCATTTGACTGAACCTTCGATTCCGAAACGCCTTCAGGCGAGGGAACGAACGTCAAACCACCGGCCGAAGTCGATACCGGAATACCGTCAACTACGTAGCTATTCGTAAAGCTCGGCGCACCCGCAACCGAAACCTGCGAGCCGCCGGTCTGGTCTTCTGCGCGAACGTAACGCGGATCGCCCAGCGTTACTACGTTGCTATCCAACGTGACAAACAGGAATGGATTGCGGCCCAGCGAAGGTAGATCCTCCAACTGCTGCTCGCTGAATACCTGGCCACCCGATGCGCTCGCCGTGCTCAACTGCACCGAGTCGGCAGTCACTTCCACAGTCTCCGACGCAGCTCCTAGAGTCAGCGTCGCGTCAACAGTCGCGATATTGCCCAGAGTTACGGCGTTACTCGCGGCATCAAATGTCTTGAAGCCTGGCATCGCGATCGTTACCTTATAAGTCCCAGGATCGACGCCGCCAAACTGGTAGATACCTTTATCATTCGTAACCGATACGCGTTCTACCTTGGTACTTTGATTCGAGAGAATGACCTTGGCGCCACCGATCGTCGCGCCCTGCGTATCTGTCACTTCGCCGCGCACGCTACCATAGTTCGTCTGCGCGGAAACGCCGGAAATACTAACCAGCAGGACAAATAGAAATGTAAGTACCTGTCGCGTT
>JAYVZU010000596.1:0-27052 GCA_043783075.1 Rhodanobacteraceae bacterium | reverse complement strand
CCGACGAGAGCTGCAACCAACGCGTATTCGATCAGGTCCTGGCCGGACTCGTCGTTCATCAAGTTCGAGAAAATCTGCTTCATGGTGGTTCTCCTTGTTGATCTGTATAAGGTTTGGAACTGCTTGGCCCTTTGTTTAATTCAGACTAGGTCGGACAACTGAACTTCACAACGGCTCGTATGTGGGACATCGTCAATCATTTGGACCATCATCACTGAGCCTCCCGTAACGTTACGGAGGATTACCGGCCCAGACCGCGTAACCACACCGGATCAGTACCAGTACCGGCAATCTCAACCATAGTGCCCGAAGTTCGCCCTGAAACTCATACGGATGGGTTACACGCCGGACCTTCGCGTTAGTACCGCCGTCGAGGTGAACCCGCATTCAGACTTCGCCGCAACTCCTCAAACCTGACCAGAAACACTCGATATTTCGCAACCGGCGCACCATTCACACCTCCCCGAAACTGTCCGCCTTACGGACATATCGTTCTTCGAACGGCTTGCCGCCATTCGTACCCGCTGCCGATTCACTCGGATGGTCACCCTATCGGCCAGTGGGAGACATTTGCACACTGGGTGTGCATTCTGGACTTTCTTGCAGGTGACAACATGGACCGACGCCGGTAACAAATAGTTAGAACTTTTCCGGATCAACCTCCGTCTACTTCTGCACGTAGCGACAAATGTTCATTTGGCGAATGCACCATCGCTCCTGCATGATGGAAGGCAAGTCATAGCATTTGTTCACTGTTTCGCCACAGGGCGTCATCCCGAATGCGAAATGTAAGATATGCCGCAAGATATGGTTTTCAGGTTGCACCCACAACAAGATGTCCGCGCGGAATTTCGACGCGGACATCGAAACAGGAAACGGAGCCAGTTTGATGAAGATGAGTGCGAATCGCGGTGCAGGTCGTTTGTTTGCAACACTAGCTCTTCTGGCAGTTGGCAGCGGAGTGCTCGCCGCCTCGGCCCAGAAACCCTTCAAAGTAGAGGCCCGCTGGAAGATCGGCGGCGAAGGCAGCTGGGATTACCTCACAGTCGATTCCGCTGCAAAGCGTCTCTATATTGCCCACAAGACCAAGGTCGACGTCGTCGATCTGACCACCGGCAAAGAAATTGGCACGGTGATTGGCCTCACCGGCTCGCATGGCGTCGTTCTGTCGCCCGACGGCAAGACAGGCTTCGTCTCCGATGGCGGCGCTAACGCGGTCGTCGTGTTCGATCTGAACTCCCTGCAGCAGACCGACAAGATTGCCACCGGCACCAACCCCGACGGCATGGCGTACGAGCCGGTGACCGGAACCCTGTGGGCGTTCAATGGCGGAAGCAAGAATGCCACCGTTATCAATATAGAGAGCCACAAAGTTGTAGGAACCGTGGCCTTGCCCGGCAAGCCGGAGTTTCCCGTCGTGGACGGGGCCGGCGCAGTGTTCGTCAATATAGAGGATAAAAACGCCGTCGTCCGGATCGACGCCACGACCATGAAGCCAACCGCAACCTGGACGCTCAGCGGCTGCGAGTCACCTTCCGGCCAGGCGATCGACGTCGTCGGTTCACGGCTCTTCGCGGTCTGCGACGGCAAGAAGATGGCCGTCACTGACTTGAAGACCGGTAAATCGCTCGCGACCCCTACGATTGGCGAAGAGCCGGATGCCACCGCTTACGACGCCAAGGCCGACCTCGCCTTCTCGTCCAATGGCGACGGTACGCTGACGGTGATTGACGTGGCCAACGGATATAAGGTTCTGCAGACTCTGCAGACCATGAAAGGCGCACGGACTCTGCAACTCGACCCCTCCACTGGCAAGGTGTACCTGGTCTCTGCCGAACTGAAGTTGGTTCCCGGGGCGAAGCGGCCATCCGCGTTGCCAAACACGTTCACCGTCATTGTCGTAAGTCGCGACTAATCCGACATGAAGCCCTTGCATTCTCTTGCTCAACTCGGAGTTTTCGGCAGTGTGGCGGTTCTGGCATCCACGGTTTCGTGGATGCCAGTCGCCGCGCAAGGTCCAGCGGAGCTTCCGAACTCGCCCGCCCCGGCTCAATCGTCTCCAGCCGCTCCCCAATCCGTCCCGGCCATCACTCTGGATGAGGCTCTGGCCCGCACCCGCGCCAACGAGCCAATGTTCGCCGCCGCGCTCGCCGCCAGCAAGACAACTGCGCTCGACCACTCGATCGCGCGTTCGGCGCTGCTGCCGTCGGTGGTTTATCACAACCAATATCTATATACACAGCCAGCGGGCGGCACCCCTACCGCCTCAACAAGCGTGACTGCACCGAGATTTGTCGCCAACAATGCGGTCCGCGAATACGTCAGCCAGGCCCAGATAAACGAGACGATCGGCCTCGCGGGAGTGACAGCTGTCTCGCGGACAGCCGCCGACGCGGCCGTTGCAGCCGCCCAGTTGGAGATCAGCCGCCGTGGCCTCACCGCAACCGTCGTACAGCTCTTTTACAGCGTGACCACCGCGCAGACCAAGGCTGCGATCGAGCAGCGCGCCACCGATGAGGCGCAGGACTTCGTCAAGCAGACCCAACTCCGTGAAGACGCGCGCGAAGTCGCCCATGCCGACGTCATCAAGGCCCAACTCACCTTGCAGCAACGTCAGCGCGACCTCGGCGACGCGCACCTAATGGCCGACAAGGCCCGCCTGGATCTCGGCGTTCTACTATTCCCGGACCCGCGTTCGCCCTACACAGTCGTCCAGCCCACCGCCGCCGCTGCACTAGACCGCGGAGCTCTGGAAGCAGCCGCCAACAATAACAATCCGGAGCTGAAGAGCGCGCTTGCCTCTCTCCGCTCCAGGAACCTTGGAATTACCCAGGCAAAGGCTGCGTACCTGCCGGACCTTGGCCTCAACTTCAGCTACGGTATTGACGCGCCGCAGTTTGCGATCACCGCGCCCGACGGCACGAAGAATCTCGGCTACTCGGCCTCTGCCACGCTGGACATCCCGGTCTGGGACTGGTTTATCACGCCGCACCGCGTGAAGCAGGCCGAAATTCTGCGCGACGTGGCCAAAGTCTCGCTCTCCGCCACGCAGCGAACTCTGATTGCGCAACTCGAAGAGTTCTACGACGAGGCCAGGGTCGCCCACGACCAGCTCGATTCACTCAACATCAGCGCTTCCACCGCCGCAGAGAGTCTCCGTCTGACCCGTCTCCGCTACACTGCCGGCGAGGCCACCGTGCTTGAAGTGGTCGACGCCCAGAGCACACTCACACAGGCCGAACTGGCTCGGACGGACGGCGCCACCCGTTATCAACTTTCGCTTGCCAACCTACAGCTTCTAACCGGGACGATCTAAACGTGACTATCGCCTGCACTTCACTCTCTATTTCTACGAAACGTCGCGGCGCCGCGATGCTGCTGCTCTCGGTTCCGCTGTTCCTCGCCCTCGGTGGCTGTAAGAAAGCCGCACCCGAGGAGGAGAAGCCAGTCGTCGGGGTCCAGGCCGAACACCCTGAGACCGGCGAAATCACCGAGGATATCTCCGGTGACGCCATACTAACGCCGGTCGCGCAAGCTGCCATCGCGTCCAAGGTTAGCGCGCCGATCAAGCAGTTCTTTGTCCAGCGCGGATCGCACGTGATGGAAGGCCAGTTGGTCGCCAAGCTCGAAAATCAGGACCTCGAAGGCGCGGCGGTCGACAACGAAGGCAGCTACACGGCGGCCAAAGGTGCGTACACCATCGCGACCGAGAGCACGGTGCCAGAAGACCAGACGAAGGCCCGGCTCGACGTGGATCAGGCGAAGGCCACCTACGATCTCGATAAGAGCATCTTCGACGCACGCAATCAGCTGTTCAAGCAGGGCGCAATCCCGGGCCGCGATCTGGACACCGCCAACGCCACCATGATCCAGGCAAAAGCGGCCTATGACATCGCAAAACAGCACTATGAGTCGCTGCTGAAGGCCAGCCATACGGCTTCGCTCGAAACTGCAAAGGGAACGCTCGACTCCGCCAAGGGCAAGATGATGCAGGCCCAGGCGATGCTGAGCTACACCAATCTGCGCTCGCCAATCAGCGGCGTCGTCACCGATCGGTCGTTCTTTCCTGGAGATACCGCTGCTGCAGGCACCGCGATTATGACGGTGATGGATACCTCCAGCCTGATCGCGAAGCTGCATGTCGCGCAGGCTCTGGTGCAGCAGTTACAGATTGGCGCCGAAGCCAAACTCACCATTCCGGGAATGGATGATACGATCCCCGCAAAGGTCTCGCTGATAAGCCCGGCGCTGGACCCCGGCAGCACCACCGTTGAGATTTGGCTGAAAGTAGCGAATCCCAAGGGCAAGCTGAAGGCTGGCACATCGGTCCACGCAACGATTGACGGCAAACAGGTAAAGGAAGCTCTGCTGGTCCCGACCGAAGCCGTGCAGCGCTCGCCAGAGAGCGGCGGCAAAATAGTCATGGTCATCACCGCCGACGGTACCGCGAAGCGGAAACCCGTCACGGTAGGTATTTCGACCAAGGAGAAGACCCAAATCCTCGAAGGCCTGAACGCGACCGATATGGTCATCATTGGTGGCTCGTTTGGCCTGGACGACGGCATCAAGGTGAAGATTGAAGCCGCCAAACCGGACGACGATGACAAGAAACCCGCAGCTGATGGGAAGAAACCCGCAGCGGGAGAAAAAGATTGAGCGCCGAACACACCACTCCCCAGCAACCAGCCGCGCACCATCACCACTTCTGGCTGACGCGTGCCGCGAAGCCGATCTTCTTCTTCCTCACCTTCCTGACGCTCGCCGGCATCTACGCGACCTTTCAGGTCCCGATCTCGGTCTTTCCTGATACCAACTTCCCGCGAGTCGTGATCGGCATAGAAAACGGCGTGATGCCGGTCGAGCAGATGCAGGTCACCATCACCAAGCCGATCGAGGACGCCATGAACTCCGTTCCGGGACTGGTGACGGTCCGCAGCACCACCAGTCGAGGCTCGGCTGAGGTCAGCCTCTTCTTCGCGTGGAACGTCGACATGGCGCAGACTCTACAGCTGACCGAGGCCGCACTCTCCAAGGTTCAGTCCGAACTGCCAACGACCGCGAAACTGACGACCAACCGTCTTACATTCGCGACCTTTCCCATCATCGGATACGCTCTGGTCACCGACCCCAAAGTTGCCGGAACCATATCGCAGTCCGCTCTGTGGCAGCTCGCGACGTACGAGCTAAAGCCGCCGCTGAATCGCGTCGCCGGTGTCAGCACCGTCATCGTGCAGGGCGGACAGGTGCCGGAGTTCCACATCGTTCCGGACCCCGCAAAGCTGCAGTCCGCGGGCGTCACGATCCTCGATCTACAGGCCGCAGTTCAGAACTCCAATATCATCGATTCCCCCGGCCTGTATAACGCGGACCACCTGCTGGTGCTGGTGCTCGTAGGTGCACAAGCACATAGTGCCGAAGAGCTCGGGCAGCTTGTCGTGAAGACGACGCCGACCGGCGCGCCGGTCCATATCTCCGACGTCGCCACCGTCGGTCCCGCCGTAATGCCGGTCTATACGATGGTGCAGGCCGACGGCAAGCCGGCCGTGCTGCTGAACATCGCGCGGCAGGCCGCCAGCAATACCGTCACGGTCGCCACCGACGTTGCGACCGAGGTGGAACGTCTCGGCAAGATCCTTCCTCCCGGCGTGCATCTTGTCCCGTTCTACGACCAATCCGAACTCGTCCACGAGAGCATCGCCAGCGTCCGCGACGCGATCTTGATCGGCCTCGTCCTCGCCTGTCTCATCCTCTTCCTCTTCCTTCGCGACTGGAGCTCCTCGCTGGTCGCTGGACTCGTTATCCCGGTCACTGTCGCGATCACCATTCTGTTCCTGTGGGCCATCGGCCAGAGCTTTAACCTGATGACCCTCGGCGGTCTCGCGGCAGCAATAGGCCTCGTCATCGACGACGCCATCGTTGTGGTCGAGAACATCGTCGTCCACCGCGACTCCGGCCAGTCCCGCATTGAGGCTGTGCGCTCGGCGCTGCGCGAGATCATGGTGCCGCTCGTCGGCTCCACCATCACACCTGTGGTCGTCTTCCTGCCGCTGATCGCCGTCACAGGAGTCACTGGCACATTCTTCCGCGCGCTGGCGATTACGATGACCGCATCGCTGCTCACCTCGCTGATGCTCGCTCTCACCTTTACCCCGGCGCTCTCGGTCTCGCTGCTGCGCAAGAACAGCACTGAAGACGGGCATAAACACGACGCTGGCCCGATGATGCAGCGGATCCTGCACGTCCACAGCAAGACGCTATCGTGGACCATCGAAAAGCCATGGACGCTTGGCGTCATCACTGTCGCTCTGCTCATCTCCGGCTACATTGCTTACACCAAGCTGGAAACCAACCTGCTGCCCGAGATGGACGAAGGCGCCTTCATCATGGATTGCACCATGCCTGCCGGCAGTTCGCTCGAATCCAGCGCACAGGTCTTCGCAGAGGTCGACAAGGTTCTCAAAGCCACGCCTGAAGTGCTCATCACGACCAAACGCACTGGCCTGCAACTCGGTCTCGCCGCTGTCACCGAGTCGAACTACGGCGACTACTCGGTGCGTCTCAGGACAGACCGTAAGCGCAAAATATCTGAAATTATCGCCGACGTTCGTGGCCGCGTGAAGGAAGCCGTACCGATGCTCGACGTCGAGTACACCCAGGTTCTGGAAGATATGATCGGCGACCTCTCAAACTCGCCCGAGCCGATCCAGGTGAAGCTCTTCTCGAACGACGCGAAGCTGCTGCATGAACTTGGGCCAAAGGTTCAGGCTGCACTCATGGCGATCCCAGGAATCGTCGACACGCAGAACGGTGTCGAAAATACGCTCAGCGGACCGGCGACAACCTTCCATGTAAACCCCAGCGTCGCGAGCCGCCTCGGGTTCACGCCGCAGGAGGTCGCCGAAGACGCGACCTCGTTGCTGGATGGCCTACCCGCCACCGATCCGATGATCATCGACAGCCGCCCGTACACCGTCCGCATTCGCATGTCGGACGAACACCGTGCGTCGCTCGATGCCATCAAGGACACCGTTTTCAACTCCAGCTCCGGCAAGACCGCAACGCTCGGCGCCCTGGCTGAGATTGAAGAACTGCCGCCCCAGAACGAAATCCGCCGCGAAAATCTGAAGCAGGTCGTGCAGGTGAGCGGACGGCTCGAAGGCTCGGACCTCGGCGGCACGATGGCGAAGGTAAAGGTTGCAGTCGCAAACCTGAATCTGCCCGCAAACGTGACAGTCGAATACGGCGGCACCTACCAGGAGCAGCAGAAATCCTTCGCGGACCTTGGCCGTGTGCTCATCCTTGCACTCTGCCTCGTCTTTGGGGTGCTGCTGTTTGAGTTCCGCAACTTCTCCGCGCCGACGGCAATCCTCACCAGTTCGATCCTGTCGATCGCAGGCGTGGTCTTCGCGTTGCTCATTACCAACACCGGCTTCAACGTTGCCAGCTTCATGGGCCTGATCATGGTGATCGGTATCGTGGCCAAGAACGGCATCCTGCTGCTCGATGCCGATGAGCGCGCCCGCTGCGATGGCGCAGGGGCTCTGGACGCAATGATGCAAGCCGCACAGCGCCGCCTGCGGCCCATCATCATGACAGCCGTCGCAGCCATGTGTGGAATGCTGCCACTGGCATTCGCACTCGGGTCCGGCTCGCAGATGTTGCAGCCGCTGGCCATCGCCGTCATCGGCGGCCTGGTCATCTCGGTCGGACTCAGCCTGATCGTCACGCCAGCCATCTACTACCACCTCACCGCCAAGCGCCACGACGGCGAGTACCACCTGCCGGGCGAGAACCTGACCACGCATCATTCGGCTTGATTCGTATGGGAACAGGAATTTCGGGTAGTCTGAAGGCTCACCCGAAGCCAGTTCCCAGGAGATCTCCCAGATGAAGCGTTCGCTCCACCTTGCCTCCACCGTTCTAGCCACAATCGGATTCGCCAGCGCAGCAATCGCCCAGGGCCCAATTGCGACGCAGTACAAGCCGATAGCCGACAAACTGATCGCTGCATCGCTTGCCGACCCCGAAGGGTACGCCAACCTGCAGTATCTGTGCGACCACATCGGCAAGCGAGTCAGTGGGTCAGAATCCCTGCTGAAGGCCATCGCGTGGGCAGCCGAGACGATGAAGAAAGACGGCCTCGCGAACGTCCACACCCAGGCCGCCACCGTACCTCACTGGGTCCGTGGAGATGAATCCGGCGAGATCATCGCGCCCGTTAGCAAGAAGCTTCACATGCTCGGCCTCGGTATGAGCGTCGCCACACCTCCCGCCGGAATCACCGCTGAAGTAGTGGTCGTCCCCGACTTCGCCGCCATGAAGAAACTCGGCAAGGCTGGCATCGCCGGCAAGATCGTCGTCTTCGACGCTCCGTACGAAGGCTACGGACACACCGTCATGTATCGCACCGCCGGGCCGTCGCAGGCAGCTGCGCTCGGTGCCGTCGCAGTGTTGGTTCGCGCGATTACACCGCTCGCCATGCAGCTTCCGCACACCGGCACCACCGGCTACGACGAGTCGCAGCCCAAGATTCCCGCCGCCGCAATCTCGCTCGAAGACGCCATGATGCTCGACCGGCTGCAGGCCGAGGGCACGCCCGTCAAGGTCCACATCCAGATGCAGGCCCACATGGAGGCCCCTCAGGTGGCCGCCAATGTGATGGGCGACATCATCGGCAGCGACCACCCGGAGGAGATCGTCGTCCTCGGCGGACACATCGACTCATGGGACGTCGGCCAGGGCGCGCAGGATGACGGCTCCGGCATCATGGCCACGCTCGCCGCGGTCCGCGAGATCCAGAAGCTCGGCCTGAAACCCAAACGCACCATCCGTATCTGCTTCTGGGTAAACGAAGAGAACGGTGGCGCAGGCGGCAAAGCCTATCGCGCCGCGTTGAGCGAGGCGGAGCTGAAGAACCACGTCGCCGCAATCGAGATGGATGGTGGCGCAGAGCCGCCAATCGGCTTCGGCTATGGAGCCGCACCCGGTGGCGGACGACGACGCTCTGCTCCGGGAGATGCCGCGCCCGCTGGCACTCCGCCAGGCTTGTCTGCTGAGGAAGATCACTCCCTCGCACTTCTCCGCGATATCGGCACCCTGCTCGCGCCGGTCCTGACCGCCATGCCGGGCCGTACGGATGCCATTACCCCTGGCGGGGGCGGCTCGGATATCTCGCCGCTGATGGCGGACGGCGTACCCGGCCTGGGCGAAACCACCACCGGCGCGCACTACTTCGACTGGCACCACACCGAAGCCGACACGCTGGACAAGGTCGACCCGGTCGAGTTCCGCAAGAACGTCGCATCGCTGGCCGTAATGACCTACATCCTGGCAGATATGCCGGAGCGCCTCGCCGGGCATAGAGGCGCTGGAGAATAACCAACCCAAAAGCCGACCGCGGATCAACACGGATAAGCGCGGATCTTTCCGTTCTGGCTCTATCCGCGTCTTTCCGCCTTGATCCGCGGTCGACCGTACTGAAACGATCACGCAGAAGGTGCATCTAAATTGGCAGAGGTTTTTGCGATGCTAAGGTCACTTTCTCTCCTGCTTGCTCTGGCCACTCTATCCGCTGCCGCGCACGCCCAGACTGCGGATCCAGCTGGTCAATCGAACACTCCCCAAACTCAGCCTGCGCCGATCGTCCGCGCAGCTCTGCGGCCCATCCAGCCCAGCGTAACGACCTCCCAACCAGTCGCCGGTGTCTGGTTGCAGACCGAACCGGACAGCGCGGTGAAGGTCGTCTCGGCCGACGCCAACAAGACTGAGATTCGCGTCGATCGCGGCCGGGCTAACATACAGGTCCATCACCCGGCGGATAACTCGCAGATTCTAATCGACCTTCCCGGTGGCCAAACCACGCTGATCAAAGACGGCCTCTACACGTTCAATGCCGAGACCAACACCGTCCGAGTGCTGAAAGGCGAAGCCGAAGTCTACCCCGGAACCGCAAACTCGACCGCCAAAGCGGTGAAAGTGAAGGAAGAGCACGAGCTTGCCTTTGCAACCGGCGCAACCGCACTGAAAGCGAAGGAAGTTGGCCCGCAGCTCTTGTTCGCTGACCTGCTTCCTGGACCGGGTCGACCCGGTGCGGAAGACCACGGCGGAGGCTATGGTTATGGACGGTACGGCGACGGAAATCCCTATTGGCGGCCAAACCCGTACGGCTTCTACCCCTACGCCGGATACGGCTGGGGCGAGCCATTCGGCTGCGGCTACCCATACGGTTTCGGCCTCGGATTTGGCTACTTCGGAGGATTCCGTGGCGGACGCTTCGGGCGTCGCTAGAACCCTAACCAGCAAGGCATAAAGTGATCCCGGAGCCTTGAGCGTAGAAATTACGTTCAAACTCCGGGATCTTCTTCAGTCGCGGAGCATCCAACAGACATGAGCGAACCAGCGCGGTTGTGGTGGCAATCCGCCGTCATCTACCAGATCTACCCGAGGTCGTTTCAGGATTCCAACGGCGACGGCGTAGGCGATCTGCGCGGCATCCTCTCCCGGCTGGATTACCTCGTAAAACTTGGCATCGACGCGATCTGGATCTCGCCCTTCTATCCCTCGCCCATGGCCGACTTCGGCTACGACGTCTCGAACTACTGCGACGTCGACCCGATCTTCGGAACGCTCGCCGACTTCGATGCCCTGATCGCTGCGATCCACGAATGCGGCCTGAAGCTGATTCTCGACTTCGTCCCCAACCACACCTCCAGCCAGCATCCGTGGTTCGTAGAATCCCGCAGCTCTCGCACCAATCCGAAGCGCGACTGGTACTTGTGGCGTGTTGCCGCCCCCGATGGCGGCCCGCCGAATAACTGGAGGTCTCACTTCGGAGGCCCAGCCTGGACTCTCGATCCCGTCACGAACCAGTTCTATGGCCACAGCTTTCTGGCCGAACAGCCAGACCTGAACTGGCGCTATCCACAGGTCCGCACAGCGATCTACGCAGCCATGCGCTTCTGGCTTGATCGCGGAGTCGACGGCTTCCGCATGGACGTCCTCTGGTTGCTGATCAAGGACGATCTCTTCCGCGACAACCCCGAGACCGGTGAAGCGGTCTTCAACGCCGACCAGCCCGAAACCCTCGCCATCGTCCGCGAGATGCGGTCGCTGCTCGACCAATATCCCGATCGTGTCCTGATTGGCGAGATTTACCTGCCGATGCGGCAACTCGTCCGTTACTTCGGCGAACCCGCCGAAGACCCGGTCCCGCATCTCGACGGCGCTCACCTCCCCTTTAATTTCCACCTTATCCTGACCACGTGGGAAGCCGACCCGGTCGCGGCACTTATTCGTGACTACGAGGCCGCTCTCCCCGACGGCGCATGGCCGAACTACGTCCTCGGCAACCACGACCAGAAGCGGCTTGCCACCCGCATTGGACCAGCACAGGCGCGTGTCGCTGCCGTCCTGCTACTTACACTTCGCGGAACTCCAACCCTCTACTATGGCGACGAACTCGGCATGCCGGACGCATGCATCTCCCCCGACCAGGTACGTGATCCCGCCGAGCGGAATCAGCCCGGCCAAGGCCATGGGCGCGATCCCGAACGGTCCCCGATGGTGTGGCAGAACATCGAGAACGCCGGCTTTACCTCACCCGGAGTTGCAACCTGGCTACCGCTCGTCTGGGATTGGCCAGACTACTCGGTCGACACCGAAGAGGCCGACGTCCGCACCATGTTGAAGCTCTATCAATCCCTGCTGGCCCTACGCCGCGAGCGCCCCGAATTGCATCTGGGAACGATCGAGCAGGTTATAGCAGAGAACGGAATCCTCAGCTACATTCGTCGCTTCGAAGGCCGGCAAATTCGCGTCATTCTGAACATGACCGATGAAGAGCGCTGGCTGGAGACCGCGCCCGGACGCACTCTGCTCAGCTCGTTTCTTGACCGCGAAAACGTTGTCACTGGATGGATTCAGCTTCGTCGTAACGAGGCCATCGTGGTGGAACTCTACAGCTAAGTATTCGCCCGAATGCGATCCTTGTTGGCCCGCACCAGCTTCAGGAAGTTCTGGACTACTGGCCCTTCGTTGTTCGGATCCCACGCGACAGACAGCCCAATATGCGCGGTCTCCGGCTCCACATCCGCAAAGACTACCCCCGGCGTGCTGAGGTAGCGGACACCCGACGGCACCAGCGCAATGCCCTCTCCCGCTTCCACCAGGGTCAGAACCCCAGACCACGCAGCCGAGACATTCACCAGATCCGGCGAGAATCCAGCCCTCGTACACATGCCAACGATCAGGTCGAATAACGTCGCGTTAGTCAGTCTATCCGACATCACGAACCTCTCGCCGGCCAGATCGGCCATCCGAACCGGACCCGGCGCCAGCCGGTGATCGCGCGGCATAGCGACAACAATCGGGTCATTCAAGACCAGCTCAGAATGCAGAAGCCGGTCGTACGGCGGCTCCAGAGGACGCGTAAAGCCGAGGTCGATCTTGCCGGTCTGGAACGCCTCCATCTGCTCAATGGTCAGCATCTCGATTAGAGTCAGCTTGACCTGCGGATGCATCCTGCGAAACTCGCGGATGATCGACGGGAAGAATCCTCCCGAACCCCAGTGGAAGAACCCAATCGACAGTGAGCCCACCTGCCCCAGCATCGAACTCCGCGCCAGATCGATCGCACGATCCGCCGATGCCAGCGTCTTCCGAGCCTCGTCGAGGAAGACTACTCCCTGTGGAGTCAGGCGTGTCGCCCGTTGGCCGCGATCTACGAGCGCACCACCGATTTCGTGTTCCAGGTCGGCAATTTGCTCGCTGATTGTTGACTGCGAAAGATGCAGGCGGCGACCGGCCTCGCGGAATGTTCCGTACTCGGCTACCGCGGCAAGGTATCGTAGATGTCTAAGCTCCATTTTTTTGCTGCTCGCTTCCCCGCACACGGTTATGATCGCTATTTCCGATCATAACCGACGGAAATAGCGGCGAAACCATCCGTCTAGAAATTTAGTCTGATATTGCAGACGTCGAGTTTTCTCGCGTAGTGAGGAAAAAGGACCATGTGGATCGTCAACCTGGCGCTGAACCGGCCCTATACGTTTATCGTGCTGGCGATCCTCATCCTGATCGCCGCCCCTGTGGTCATCGTGCGCACCCCGACCGATATTTTTCCCAGTATCGATATTCCCGTCGTCTCGGTCGCTTTCCAGTACACAGGTCTACAGCCTGAAGAGCTGACGGGCCGTTTGACCGATCCCTACGAGAAGGTCTTAACCACGCTTGTCGAAAACATCCAGCACATCGAATCGACCACCATGCGTGGCCTCGTCATCGTGAAGGTCTACCTGCAGCCCGGAGCATCCGTCACCCTGGCCAATGCGCAGATCACCAGCGCCTCGCAGTTCATCCTGCGGCAGCTTCCACCCGGAACGCTTCCGCCGCAGATTCTCAACTTCTCGGCCTCCTCCGTGCCCATCGTCCAGCTTGCGCTCTCCGGCAACGGCATCAGCGAGCAGCAGCTGAATGACTACGGGTTGAACTTCATCCGGCCGCAGTTGGTCTCGGTAAACGGCGCGGTTGTGCCGAACGTATACGGCGGCAAGCAGCGCGCCATCATGATCAACCTCAATCCTGCGGCGTTGCAGGCGAAAGGCCTGGCACCTGCCGATGTGCTGGCTGCGATGGCAGTCCAGAACGTGGTACAGCCGGGTGGCACGGCGAAGATCGGTCAGGCGGAGTACGACATTCTGGTCAACGCCTCACCCTCCACGCTCGAAGGCTTAAGCAATCTACCGATCGCGAACCGGCACGGCACCATCATCTTCCTGCGCGATGTCGCAACAGTCGCCGACAGCAGCGGCCCCCAGACCAACATCGTGCGGCAGGACGGCAAGCGCGCGGCTCTATTGGTCGTGCTGAAGTCGGGAACCTCGTCAACCCTCTCGGTCGTGGGCGGTGTGCGGGAAAAGATCCCACGCATCAAGGACATCGTCAACAACGCGAACCTGAAGATTACCCCACTGGCCGATCAGGCGATCTTCGTCAAGGCTTCCGTTCAAGGCGTTATTCGCGAGGCAGTGATCGCGGCCGTCCTCACCGGCCTGATGATCTTGCTCTTCCTCGGCAGCTGGCGCGCCACGCTCATCATTGCCGTGTCCATCCCTTTATCAATCCTCACCTCGATCATCGTCCTCAGCATGATCGGCGAAACGATCAACATCATGACGCTCGGCGGTCTCGCACTCGCGGTCGGCATCCTGGTCGACGACGCAACCGTGACCATCGAGAACATCGAGCGTTACCTGGAAGAAGGCTACGACCTGAACGCCGGAATCCTCGAGGGCGCGGCGCAGATCGCGGTCCCGGCACTCGTCTCGACGCTCTGTATCTGCATCGTGTTTCTGCCGATGTTCTTCCTCTCCGGCGTCGCGCGTTACCTGTTCGTTCCGCTGGCCGAAGCGGTGGTCTTCGCCATGCTCGCCTCATACGTGCTCTCGCGCACCCTGGTGCCGACCATGGCCATGTATCTGCTGAAGAAGCACGATCATCATGCCGTCGGCTCCAACAACCCGCTGGCCCGATTCCAGCGATCCTTCGAGCGTGGTTTCGAAGCCATCCGGTCCAGCTACCAGAACCTGCTCACCCGTCTCGTGGAATCGCGCATGATCTTCGTGCCAGCGTTTCTCGTGATCTGCAGCAGCCCATTCCTGCTGGTACCGTTCCTCGGCCAGAACTTCTTCCCGACTACCGACAACGGTTCCTTCCTGCTGCACCTGCGCGCACCCAGCGGTACCCGCATCGAGGAGACGGCCAAACTCTGCGATCAGGTGGAGGAGCAGATCCGCAAGATCGTTCCGCTCGGCGAGATGGACAACATCCTCGACAATATCGGCGTGCCCTACTCCACCATCAACACACAGCACGCCACGTCGGGCCTCTTCGGATCAGGCGATGCCGACATCCTCGTCTCAATGAACGAGAAGCACCGGCCATCCGCAGAGTATGTCGCAAAGCTGCGTCGCACACTGCCGAATGCGTTTCCCGGAACGATCTTCTACTTCCTGCCTTCGGATATCGTCACGCAGATTCTGAACTTCGGCCTTCCCTCGCCCATCGACGTTCAGTTTGAGGGCACCGACCAGGTCAGCAATCGCAAGATCGCCAACGAGGTGCTGGACGACCTGCGCAAGATCCCCGGCCTCGTCGACCTCCGCATCCAGCAGCCAGACGACTACCCAGCCCTAAAGATCAATGTCGACCGCACCAAGGCCGAGCAGGGTGGCTACGCGTTCAAGGATATCGGCGGCAGCATGGTGAGCATCCTCAGCGGTAGTACGCAGCTCAACCCGCAGTTCTTCCTGAACCCGAAGAATGGCGTGAGTTACCCCATCGTTGCGCAGGCCCCGCAGTACACCATTGGCTCGATGAGTGACCTCGAAAATATTCCACTCACCTCACCCGGTGCGATCAAGCCCGAGATTCTGGCCGATGTGGCAAGCATCTCCCGCTCCACCGAAATGCCGGTTATTACCGAGTACAACATCCGCCGCACACTGGATGTCTACGGCGCGGTGCAGGGCCGGGACCTCGGGTCTGTCGGCCGCGCTATCGACAAGGTCATCGCCAAGCACCGCGGCGAGTTGACCAAGGGCAACTTCGTCGAGCTCCACGGCCAGGTGGAGACCATGAAGGAGTCGTACATCGGCCTGATCGCCGGGCTCGGCTTCTCCATCGTGCTGGTGTACCTGCTGATCGTCGTCAACTTCCAGTCGTGGCTCGACCCCTTCATCATCATCACCGCGCTACCGGCTGCGCTGTCGGGGATCGTGATGTTCCTCTTCGCCACCGGCACGACACTTTCTGTTCCGGCGCTGATGGGCGCGATCATGTGCATGGGCGTCGCGACGGCCAACTCGATCCTCGTCATCTCCTTCGCCAAGGCTCGCTACGAAGAACATCACGACGCGCTGCTTGCGGCCATCGAAGCCGGCGGAACACGCTTCCGTCCGGTCATGATGACCGCGCTCGCCATGATCATCGGCATGATTCCCATGGCGCTTGGAGTTGGTGAAGGCGGTGAGCAAAATGCGCCGCTGGGCCGTGCAGTGATCGGCGGACTTACAGCCGCGACACTGGCGACACTTATCTTCGTTCCCGTCGTGTTTGCTCTGCTCCATGGAACGAAGAAACCAGCGTCAGCGCAGGCGACACCAAAACAAAATATAGCGGCACTCCACCAAGTGATAGGGACCTAACCCAATGACGACTAAGAACGTTCCAGAGAGTTTTGAACCCGAGACGATCCCTGCCGACACGCCCGTCCACACTGGGCCAATCGGCAGCGGTGGCCACGGCTACGACAGCCACATGACGCAGAATCTCGACGCTGGCCGCCGCGAAACTCCCGGCTCGACGAAGCCTCTGGGTGCAGGCTTCTGGATCGGCCTCATCGTCCTCCTGCTGGTGCTCGCCGGAGTCGTGGTCTATGGCATCCACACCCGCTCCGCTGCAGACAAGGACCTTGCCGTCGAGAACAAGAAGGAGTCGACACCGGAGGTCAGCGTCATCCACCCCGCAGGCAACGGAGCCTCCGGCGTCCTCGCGCTGCCGGGCAACACGCAGCCGTATGTGGACACACCCATCTACTCCCGCACCAACGGCTACCTGCAAAAGTGGTTCTTCGATATCGGCGCCCACGTCAAGAAGGGTCAGCTGATGGCGACCATCGAGACGCCGGAGCTAGACCAGCAACTGCAGGTCGCGCAGGCCGATCTGAAGGCTTCGCAAGCAAACCTCGACCTCGCCAACATCACCAGCACCCGCTATCAAAATCTGCTGAAGTCAAACTCAGTCTCCAAGCAGGAGACTGACGTCGCGGTCGGCACCGCAGCCAGCAAGCAAGCTGCGGTGGAAGCTTCCATGGCAGCCGTGCGCCGTCTTCAGCAACTGCAATCCTTTGAGCAGGTCTTCGCACCGTTCGATGGCGTCATCACACGTCGCGAGACCGATATAGGCGACCTGATCACCGGCGGCACCAGCGGTGGCAATGCCAAGGAACTCTTCCACCTGGCTGCGATTGAAAGGTTGCGTGTCTATGTCGCCGTTCCCGAAGCCTACAGTGGAGTCGTCCGCAACGGTGGCACCGCGACCCTGACGCTGGATGAGTTCCCCGGCCAGACCTTCGACGGAGTCATCGCACGTAACGCCAGCGCCATCGACCCCGCATCGCGCACGCTCAACGTTGAAGTCGATGTGCCGAACCCCTCCGGAAAGCTGTTGCCCGGGGCCTATGCGATCGTCCACTTCAAGGTCCCGACAGCCGCCGCCAACCTCACCATCCCCTCAAACACGCTGCTCTTCCGCGCACAGGGAATACAGGTCGGAGTCGTTCGCGATGGCAAGGTGCAACTCGTGCCGGTCAAGATCTCGCAGGACCACGGCGCAACGGTCGAAGTGGCGTCGGGCCTAAGTCCGCAGGACGCCATCATCATCGACCCCTCTGACTCGCTGCAAACCGGGCAGCCAGTCAAAGTAGTCAAGGATGCGGGAGCCGCGAAATGACGCGCATCCCACAAAAGGCCCGGGTGCCCCACCTTGCGCGCCCCTGCGCAAGGTGGGGAGCAAGACTCACGGCACTCGCCGCAGCGTCTCTGCTGAACGGATGCATGGTCGGGCCGAAGTACATAAAGCCCATCACGCCAACGTTCCAAGCCCCAGACGCCTACAAAGAGAACGATCCCAACTGGCAGCCCGCCGCGCCCGCCGACGCGACCATCCGCGCCGACTGGTGGCAGCTATTCAGCGACTCCGAGTTGAACGATCTCGAAGCGAAGATCGACATCCAGAACCAGACCCTCAAGATCTACGAAGCACGCTTCCGCGAGGCGCGCGACCAGATCGGCGTAAACAACGCCAGCCGATTCCCCACGCTCACTTCATCGCCGTATGTCGCCGGTGTGCGCAACTCAGCGGGCCGTCCATACTTCAACCCGCCGCCCGATAACACCGGCGCTGCCGACATCACCCTGCCCCTGACCCTGAGCTACGAGGTCGACCTTTGGGGCCGCATCCACCGCGCCATCGACCTCGCCAAGGAAGAGGCGCAGGCCTCAGCCGCCGACCTCCAGACCGCGCGCCTCTCGATCCAGGCCGAGCTGGCAATCGACTACTTCGAACTCCGCAGCGCCGACGCGCAGGTCAAACTACTCGGCGACACCGTCAAGGATTATCAGGAAGCCCTGCGCATCACCACCAACCGCTTCGATGGCGGAGTCTCTGCCGAATCGGACGTCTTCCAGGCGAAGACGCAGTTGCAGCAGGCAATCGTGCAGCAATCCGACGTCGCTGTACAGCGCTCGCGCTACGAACACGCCATTGCTGTCCTGATTGGACAGCCACCCAGCAGCTTCTCGCTGCCCATCGCGCCGCTGACAGCGAAGCCGCCCGCGATCCCCGTGAGCCTGCCATCCCAGCTACTGGAGCGCCGCCCAGATATCGCCTCTGCCGAACGCCGCACTGCAGAAGCCAACGAGCGCATCGGCATCGCACGCGCTGCCTTCTATCCGACGCTGAACTTCAGCGTCTCCGGCGGCCTCGAATTCGGATCGCTGCTGAAGAACTTCTTCAACGCCTCGAATCTCGCCTACGCCATCGGCCCAACGCTCAGCCAGATATGGTTCGACGCTGGCCGACGCGCCGCCATCTCCGACCAGACCTACGCCTTCTTCGACGAGAACTCCGCCTTCTACAAGCAGACCACGCTCACCGCATTCCAGCAGGTGGAGGACAACCTCGCCGCGCTGCGCATCCTGCTGCAGGAAGCCGACCAGCAGCGTCAGGCCACCGAAGCCGCACAAGGCGCACAGCGAATCTTCAACAACCGCTACGTCGGCGGCATCGACACCTACTTGCAAGTTGTCACCGCACAAAACACCGCGCTACTTAACGAGCGCAACGACATCGACATTATGCGCCGCAGAATGGACGCCTCGGTGCTGCTGATTAAGGCTCTTGGTGGTGGTTGGACTACGGCGCAACTACCGAAGTACTAACGACAATCTCCGGGTGCCCCATCTCAAATAGTTCCATCATTCGAGGTGGGGTCGAAAGTGTACGATCCCACCTCGACGACGATGCGACCGTCGTTGAGATGGGGCACCCAGACCTTGTTCAATCCACCCCAATATCCTCGTTCCAAACCGCCGGATTCTCGCGAATAAAATCCGTCATCATCGCGATACACTCCGGCGACGCGAGATCGATCACCTCGACGCCATTCTCCCGCAGCCAGTCCAGCCCGCCGGGAAATGTCACTGACTCTCCGACGATGAGCGTGCGAAACCCGAACTGCCGCACCAGCCCGCTGCAGTACCAGCAGGGCGCAAGCGTCGACACCATAATCAGATTCGCGTAAGAACGTTGGCGACCAGCGCGCCGGAAGGCATCTGTCTCGCCATGAATCGACGGATCGCCCTGCTGCACGCGGCGATTGCGGCCCGAACTGATGAGTTCGCCCTGATGGTTGAAGATCGCGGCACCAATCGGAATACCGCCCTCAGCCAGACCCGTGCGGGCCTCGGCAATTGCGGTCGGGAGCAGGACTGCGGGATCAAGAGTAAGCGGCATCAGATCTATAGAATAGCTGTTTCCGGCTCCGGCAGCGTCACGTAGATGAGGATGATCCCAAAGCTGGCGAACATACGGAACGCCGCATCCTGCCCGTTCCATGTATGCGACTGCCACATCAGAAACCACTCTCCGCCGACCGTGAGGAACGCCACAAACCACAGCAGGCAGCCGAGCGTCAGCGCCGCGATCCCCATAGATTTTGCTTGTTGAAATTCGCTTGCCGATGCCTTGAACGCACGGATCAAACTTAAGCTCCCCAGACAACACAAGACACAAGTCGTCGACTCCCACGCGATGATCGACCAGTAAAACAGCGTCTGCAAGCCCGGCTGCGGAAGTGCGCGCCACAACCCATGATTGCCCGGAAACGTCGAATCCATCAGCAACACGTGGTGTACAAACTGGTAGTTCGAGTTGTAATCCGTCAAGTTGTTAAACGCGACGATGAGGTAGTACAGCGCAACAGCCAGCAGCAGAGAAATCTTCGACAGGCGCAGGATCATTTGTGCGGCTTCTCCTCTGAAGTAAGAGTCCGGAAGTATGTGGTCAGCGCATCCAGCGTCGCGGCGTCGTAGTTCGGGTTCCCTTCCATGTGGGCGTGCGGATCCACCGACTGCGGATTCTGCACATACTTCTCAAAGAATTTTGGCTGCTCCCGCGCCCATACGCTGAGCGAACGCCAGTCCACCCCGGACTTTGTACCGCCAACGCCATTCAAAAAGTGGCAACGCAGGCAGTTCTGCTTCGCAATCGCAAACCCCTGCGCGACCGCCGTATCGCGGGCGAAACTCCCACGCGGGGTAATCGGACCGTACGTTGCGGCGACAGTGGTAAAGTTCAAACGAATCAGGTTATCCGGGATCTGCGCCTGCTCCGCGTGAGAAAAAATCTTGTACCGAGGCACATAGTTGGCGTGAGTAATAAAGTATGGGCCGGGGTCGTATGCCTTCGTCTTCGCGGCCCACTTGTCTGGCCGTTCCCCGTTGATCTTCAACGCAAACAGTGGATGATGTGCTGCGATGTACTCCGCCGGATAGTGCGACCGGTACCGGTCCGTACACAACGCATCGATCAAATCCGACTGCGGCAACGCGCCCAGAGCCTTCGCCAACTCATCCAGTGGAATCCCCGAAACCCGCACCCCTTTGGAAAGCTGATCCGCAAAGTTCGAGTCATTCTGGATCGTCGGCGTGATCTGCGGCAGCTTCGCCAACTCGGCGAACGAGACATACCCAACCGCCCCGGCAGGCAGTCCGGCGATCATCCCCGTCACTTCAAGGTCATCGGCCGCATGCCGTACGGACTCGATCGTCAGTTTGCTCCCCACCCGAGGCTGGGCGGTTGCTGAGACAGCCAACACGCAGAGCGCGAAGACAAAAGACGTGAGTTGACGAGGTCGCATATCCGCATCTTAGAGCACGCAGACTTATTCGCTGCGACGCAGCCATGATACTTTTGCGAAATGGACGTTGAAATTCGACTCGCTGAACTTGGAATCGTGCTTCCTGAACCTCCCGTGATGGGCGGCAACTACATCTCGGCCAAAACCGTCGGCCAGATGGTCTACCTGTCGGGCGTCGTCTCCATGGACGCGAACGGCATTATCACCGGAACGGTAGGCGCAGACCGTACCGTCGAAGAAGGCTACGCCGCCGCGCGGGCCTGCGCGCTGACGCAGCTTGCCGTGCTGAAGAAACACCTCGGCTCGCTCAACGCCATCGTGGAGATCGTCGGCGTCAACGGCTACGTCAACGCTGTCAACGGCTTTACCGAGCCGCCCAAGGTCATCAACGGCTTCTCCGACACGCTGGTCGAGATCTTCGGCGATGCCGGCCGCCACGTCCGCGCCGCCATCGGCGTCAACTCCCTGCCCCGCCACGCGCTCGTCGAGGTGCAGATGACGGTGCGGATCGCATGAGCGACCACCTCCTCACCGCCGAGCCAACCCACTCCGTCTGGAATCACTCCCTCGCGCCACGGCTCACGGTCGAACCCGGCGACACCCTCCACATGGACTGCCTCGACGCCACCGGCGGCCAGGTCCATCCAGGCGACCCTGCCAGCCGCATGCTGGAGATCGACACAACCCGCATCCACGCTCTTACTGGGCCGATCTGGATTGACGGTGCCGAACCAGGCGACGTCCTCGAAGTACAGATTCTCGAAGTCGCGCACAAGGGCTGGGCGTGGTCCAGCGTGCTACCCGGCCTCGGCTTTCTCGACCACCGTTTCACCGGCCCAAACCTTTTCCACTGGGATCTGGAAGGCGAACTCACCCGCTCCCTCGCGCCAGCGATTATCCCGCTGAAACCGTTCTGCGGTGTCATGGGAGTCGCCCCCGCGGAACCCGGCGCATTCCGCACACGCCCGCCCGGAGCCTTCGGTGGCAACCTCGATGTCCGCCAACTCTCCACCGGATCAACACTTTACCTGCCGGTCTTCAACCCCGGCGCGCTCTTCTCCTGCGGCGACGCCCACGCCGCGCAGGGCGATGGCGAGGTCTGCATCAACGGCATGGAGTGCCCCTCCACCGTCAGCCTCAAATTCGAACTTCATAAGAATCAGCCGCTCTCCAGCCCGCTGATCGACGCCGCCGCCCGCCCCGGTGAAGACGGCCCGGAGTGGGTCGTGGTGGAATCAGGCACCGACGCCTTCGCCACCGCGCAAGCCGCCACCAGCCGCATGGTGGACCTGCTCGTCTCGCGCTGGGGCTTCGACTCCGTCCACGCCTACATCCTCTGCAGCGTCGCGATGAACCTGCGCTTCAGCCAGGTCGTTAACCGCCCCATGACGACCGTCAGCGCGGCGATCCAGCAAAGCATTCTGCCCTCGCGGAGGCTCTTCTAAATGGAGATCAACATCCCTGAAGTCCACGGCGAACTCGTCGACTTGTACCCGGCCTACGAGACTGCGCTGGTAGAAAATGACGTCGAAACGCTGACGCGGATGTTCTGGTCTTCACCCTATGCCATGCGCTTCGGAGTAACCGAGAATCTCTACGGAACCGAAGAGATCGAGGCCTTCCGAAAGTCGCGTCCCGCCGTCGGACTCGCTCGCCGAGTCACGCGCCTTGAGATCGTAACCTTTGGTCGCGACTTCGGCAGCGTCACTTTGGAGTTTGAACGCACCACCGCAACGAAGTCCGTCCAAGGCCGTCAAAGCCAGGTTTGGGTGCGGTTGGTCGAAGGCTGGCGCATCGTTGCCGCGCATGTTTCCATCCTGCCGTAACGTTGCATCAAGATTTATGCAACGCAATGATCCCAAAAGAAGTTGTCAAAGTTTTGCCATTGACAACGCCGGAATTTCAAATACCATCTTCCTAACAACGACACATTTTTACCGAACTCTCACACACCGCTAACGGCACGTGGGCCAATCGTCTTCAACAGCTTTTCCGCTGTTTCGATCGCCAGCAGTCGTCTACTCATTTTTCACCCTGAACCACTTTTAGGAGGTGTGCCTTGCTATACCCAAAATTAAGGTCGAATCCGTGTATCGCCCTGTTCATGGCGATGTTCATGTTGTTTGCCACGATGATTACCGATACTGCTAGCGCGCAGCAAACGCTTGGCGGAGTCGTAGGAACAGTGACCGACACACAAGGTGCGACGCTCCCCGGAGTGAAGGTCAAGATCGTTGACGAAGGCACCCACCTCACCCGCCTGGCTGCCTCCAGTTCCGCCGGTCTGTATGCCTTCCCCAACCTGCCCATCGGCACCTACACCATCACGTTCGAGCATGACGGCTTCTCCGTCGCGAAGTTCCCCGGTATCCAGATCCAGGCTGACCGCACCATCACGCTGCCCGCGAACCTAAAGCCCGGTGCCGCCACCGACTCCGTCACCGTCGACGCGAGCCCGCTGATGAACGCGGTCGACACCACCAACGGATACATCCTCGAAAGAGACCAGATTGATGCCATCCCGCTTCCCACCGGCAGCTTTACCGGCGTGGCGATTCTCTCGCCCGGCGTCAACGCAGAGCTCCCCGGCGGTACCGGAGCCAACTCCGGCCTCGGCAACGCTCCCATCTGGGCCAACGGCCAGCGCGACACCTCCAACAGCTTCCAGCTCAACGGTGTCGACGCCAGCAACCTCTTCAACGGTAAGTCCACTAGCCAGGTCGCATCCGCGCGCGTCGTCAACAATACCGGCGTCGGAAACACAGGTGCCGGCGGGGTCGAGCAATCCAGCGCCTCCGTCTACCTCGCCATCGGCAACGCCCTTCCAACGCCCGCCCCCGAGACCCTCGAAGAAGTCCGCGTCAACGCCAGCATGTACGACGCGCAACAGGGCTCCAGCAGTGGCGCGCACATCGACCTCAGCACCTCGTCGGGCACCAACGCCTTCCATGGCACCGGCTACGTCCGTCGCGGAACCAACTTCCTGAACGCCGCACCCTTCTTCTTCAAGCAGGATGGCGACATCCCTGCCAGCCAGAAGAACCCGCAACTTCACCGCGTCAACGCCGGATTCACCGCCGGCGGCCCCATCGTCAAGGACAAGCTGTTCCTCTTCCTCGGCTACCAGCACGTCCACGTCAGCGACCAGGAGATCGGCATCTCGCGCCTGACCGTACCACCCGGCCTGACTAACAGCAACCGCACCGCCGCTGGTCTGGCAGCGATCGCCAACAAGAACTTCGGCACCAGCATTACTGCTTCACAGGTAAGCCCGGTCGCTCTGTTCCTCTTCCAGTACAAGATGCCGAACGGCAACTACATGGTTCCATCGGCCACCAGCAATACCCCGAGCGCCGCCACTCCAGATAACGCCTCCATCCCGGGCACCTCCTACTTCCTCGCCGACCAGGCAGTAAGTGACCTCGACTGGAACGCGACCAATAAAGATACCCTCGCCGTGAAGTACTATTACCAGCACGATCCGCTCGTCGCACCCTACGCCTACTCCAACGTCCCCGGCTTCACGCAGCACCTCGACACCGGCGCGCACGTCCTCTCAATCAGCAACACCTACAACGTGAAGAGCAACCTCAGCACCACGCAGACGCTCGGTTTTAACCGCATGAAGGCGTTCGGCGTCAACGAGCAGCCCTTCACCGCGCAGCAGGCCGGCATCAGCGCCTTCGGCTCCAGCTACTTCCCAGGCATCAGCATCATCGACGTGCTGGGTAACGAGAACGTAGCCGGCCAGAACCCTGACTTCCTCTTCGACACCGCGCTGAACATCGGCCCGGGAGCCTTCACACAGGGTCCCTTCACCGGGCTCTTCCAGAACCGCATCATGCCTTCGACCAGTGCCATCTGGTCGCTCGGCAAACACACGGTTGCGTTTGGAGGAGCCTACTCTTACACCCAGCTCAACATCCGCGACCAGCGCACCAACAAGGGCATGGTCGCCACCGAGAACTTTGCCGAGTTCCTGCAGGGCAATATCTCGTTCCAGAACAACGACTTCACGACCACCACCTTCCTCGTCGGCAACGCCAACCGCTACTATCGCGCCAACCAAATGGGCTGGTACCTGCAGGATAAGTTCCAGGTCAAGTCGAACCTCTCCATCTCCGCCGGCATTCGCTACGACTGGAACGCAGGCCTGACCGAGAAGAATGGCAACATCTTCAACTTCGACCCCACCAAGTACCAGTTCAGCCCATCCTGCCTTACCAACGGCAGCACCTCAGCTGCAAGCTGCTACCCAAGCAACGGATTCCTGATTGCCGGCAACAATCCGCAGGCCACCGCTGGCACCAGCAACACCACCCTCACTGGCCGCCAGTGGGGCTTCGGACCACGCATTGGCGTCGCATGGCAGCCTGCTATGTTCGCCAGCAAAGTCGTAGTCCGCGCTGGAACCGGCATCTACTACGATCGCGGCGAAAACTTCTCCTACCTCTCACCCGGATACGCCTCCGGCGAAGTCACCGGCGGCCCCTTCGGCGCAAACCAGACACCGCCCTTCGTCAACGCAATCCAGTGCGATCCGTTCGGAGCTGCAGCCTCCACATCGCAGATCTCCTGCGGTGGAACCTTCTCGCTCTCCACACCGTTCGGCTCCGGCACCACCTTCAAGCAGCCCACCGGCAAGGCCAGCGACATTACCAACTTCCTCCAGACCCCCGCGCAGATCGCAGCCGGTGGCCCCATGTTTACGTTCGCCAACTACGCCCAGGCCAACAAGCTGCCCTACACCATCAACTACACGCTGGACATCCAGTGGCAGCCAACCAACACCATCGCCGTCGAAGTTGGCTACGTCGGCAATTTGGGACGCCACCAGGTCATTCCGGTGCCGTTCAACCAAGCCGGAATCGCAACCGCAACCAACCCGATTCACAACCAGATCTACACCTACGGCTATGCAATTCAGAAGGCCGGTTCCGCCTACTGTTATTACAACTGCAACCCCATCAACTTGCCGAACGGACAGCCATATATGTACAACGCCGAGGGAGGCAACATCGACCTTCGTGTTCCCTACCTCGGCTACTCGGCTGAGTCCGAAACCTACAAAGCAGCGGGCGTCTCTGCCTACAACGCCCTCAACGTCCATCTCGACAAGCGCATGAAGTATGGCCTGCAGGCAGCGGTCTCCTACACGTACTCCCACGCACTCGACGAGCAGAGCAACATCGGCCTCTTCTACAACGGAAACAACCCACTCAACCTGCGCGATGGATACGCCTCGGCCGACTTCGACCGCACCCACGTCCTGACGCTCAACACCATCTACCGGCTGCCCAAGTTCTACGGCGAAGGCACACTCAAGGGCATGCTCGCCGATGGCTGGTCCGTCAGCGGAATCGCCGTCATCGAGAGCGGCCAACCCTACAGCATCATCGACTACTCCGGAGCTGTCGGCAGCATCTACTACGGCGTCGCTGACGGCATCACCAACCCCATCGTGCCGCTCGCTCCAGGCTGCACACCGCAGAACGCAAAGACCGGAGAGTCGGGCGCGTTCACGGCCATGGGTGGCAAGCCCGCGCTCAAGTCTTCCTGCTTCACGATCCCGCTAATTCCAGCTGGATCGCTCGGCACACCAAGCAACGATCCCTTCGAGACAAATTTCACTAACGGTCAGCGCAACATCTTCCGACAGTCGGCACAGCGTCGCGCCGATGTCTCCATCGTCAAGGAACTGAAGGTTCACGAGCGGTATGGCCTGCGATACACCTTCGATATGTACAACGTCACCAACACCACCAGCTTCGACATTCCGCGCGACAACGTGGACCAGAACGGTGGCTTCAACCCAACCCCAGCCGCTGACCAGCCAGTGCTAAACACGAAGAGCAGCTACAGCTTCTTCAATGCACCCACGGGACTCGGCGTCACAACCCGCGCCATCGGGGCCCAGCGCCAGATCCAGATGTCGCTGCGACTGATGTTCTAACCGCAGATCAACACTCAACCGCCGAACTTGTTGAAGAACGCGTCGCCCGCTGAACATGTGCTGGTTTCGCGTTGAGTTGCGGGGTTGATTTTGTTTTAGCTGCTCTGCGGTTTTCGTTCCTG